>JAXDJL010000126.1:0-3460 GCA_034665685.1 Actinomycetota bacterium
CCTCCTCCCCGAGGCCTTTGCGGCCGTCCGAGAGGCCTCCACCAGGGTGATCGACCAGCGCCATTTCGACGTTCAGCTCCTGGGTGGTGCCGCCTTGCACCAGGGCTGGATCGCCGAGATGCGGACCGGTGAGGGAAAGACCCTGACGGCGACGCTCCCCGTCTACCTCAACGCCCTCTGGGAAGACGGCGTCCACTTGGTGACGGTCAACGACTACCTGGCGAAACGGGACTCCGAGTGGATGGGGCAGGTGTACCGGTTCCTGGGCCTCAGCGTCGGTTTGATCCAGTCCGAGATGCCGCCTCAGGAGAGGCGTCCGGCTTACGCCGCAGACATCACCTTCGGAACGAACAACGAGTTCGGCTTCGACTACCTGCGCGACAACATGGTCACGGACATGGAGCACCTCGTGCAGCGGGGCCACCACTTCGCGGTGGTGGACGAGGTCGACTCGATCCTGATCGATGAGGCCAGGACGCCCCTGATCATCTCGGGCGCGGTCCAGGACTCGCCGAAGTGGTATCAGCAGTTCGCTCGGATCGCCCCGCGGCTCCTGCGCGACGAGCACTACGAGATCGACGAGAAGAAGCGAACCGTCGCGGTGACAGAGGAAGGTGTTTCGAAGGTCGAGGAGATCCTCGGCGTCGAGAACCTCTACGACCACGTGAACACGGACCTCGTCCACCACCTCCAGTCCTCCATCCGCGCCAAGGAGCTCTACAAGAGAGACGTCGAGTACCTGGTCAAGGACGGCGAAGTTCTCATCGTGGACGAGCACACGGGCCGCATCCTTCCGGGCCGCCGCTACTCCGAGGGCCTGCACCAAGCGATCGAGGCCAAGGAGGGCGTGCGCATCAAGGAGGAGAACCAGACCCTCGCGACCGTCACGCTTCAGAACTACTTCCGCATGTACGACAAGCTCGCCGGAATGACGGGAACGGCCTCGACCGAGGCCGCTGAGTTCGGTCACATCTACAAGCTCGAGGTCGCGCCGATCCCGACGAACCGCCCTATGGTCCGTGGGGACGAGCAGGACCTCATCTACAAGACGGCGGAGGCCAAGTGGGACGCGGTCGCGGACGATCTTGCCGACCGCCACAAGGCCGGACAGCCGGTGCTGATCGGCACGATCTCGATCGAGAAGTCGGAGCACCTGTCGCGGCTCTTGTCGAAGCGCGGAATCCCGCACACGGTCCTCAACGCGAAGCACCACGAGCAGGAAGCTCAGATCGTCGCGCAGGCCGGACGCCTGGGAGCCGTGACCGTTGCAACGAACATGGCGGGACGAGGCGTCGACATCCTGCTCGGCGGAAACCCGGAGGAGCTGGCGCGCGCGGAGATGGCGGCCGCGGGTTGGGACAACGACCGCTATCTGCTCGACGAGTATCCGGAGGACGAGCGGCAGAAGTACGAAGGTGAGTTCGAGCCGTTGCACGAGCGCTTCAAGATCTCGACCGCGGCCGAGAAGGTCAAGGTGATCGAGGCCGGGGGCCTTTACGTCCTCGGCACCGAGCGACACGACTCACGGCGCATCGACAACCAGCTGCGAGGCCGGTCGGGCCGCCAGGGCGACCCCGGCGAGTCGCGCTTCTACCTGTCGCTCGAGGACGATCTGATGCGGCTGTTCGCGTCGGACCGGATCGGTTCGGTCATGGATCGGTTGAAGATCCCCGACGAGATCCCCATCGAGGCAAAGATGGTCTCCCGCGCGATCGAGCGCGCGCAGACACAGGTCGAGTCGCAGAACTTCGAGATCCGCAAGAACGTCCTCAAGTACGACGAGGTCATGGACAAGCAGCGCCAGATCATCTATTCGCAGCGTCGCCGGATCCTCGAGGGCGAGGACTTCCACGACCAGGCACTCGAGCTCGTTTCGGACGTGATCGAGAGCGCTGTTGCAGAGAACGCCAACCCCGATCTGACCCCCGAGGAATGGGATTGGGAGCAGTTGTTCGCTCGTATGCGCGAGATCTACCCGGCAAGCTTGAAGGCCGGCGACTTCGATCCGGCCACGGTCGAATACGAAGAGGTCCAGGAGGCTTTCCTATCGGATGCGGTGAAGGTCTATCAGGCTCGCGAGGCCGAGCTGGGAACCGACGAGCTGCGCGAGATCGAGCGTCTTGTGTTGCTGTCCGTCATCGACAACCGGTGGCGCGAGCACCTGTACGAGATGGATTACCTGCAGGAGGGGATCGGGCTCCGCGGCTACGGGGCGCGCGATCCGCTGGTCGAGTACCAGCGCGAGGGCTACGACATGTTCGTGCGTATGCAAGAGGTCATCAAGGAAGACTTCGCTCGGTACATCTTCCACATCGAAGCGGTGAAGGAAGAACGGAGCGCTCGTCCGCAGAGGATGCGTCAGGAGCGGCGGCAGATCCCGATGGCACAGATGTCGGCGCCGGAAACCGGTTCACCCGACGTTGCTCCCGACGAACCCGAGGAGTTGCAGATCGAGCAGGCCGTTTCCGACAAGATCCCGCGCAACGCTCCCTGTCCATGTGGGAGCGGCAAGAAGTACAAACAGTGTCACGGACGACCCGGCGCGGCAGCGCTCTAAGCGCGCACCGCTAACCAATCTTTTCCATCCCCCATTCGGGTTAGCGCGCGCCCCAAATCGGGCATAAAACCACCAGCCAGTTCGGTTTCTCTATCGCGGATACAAGAAAGGACCTTTCCATGGCGAAGCGCGGCTCGATTTCGATGTTGGTGCTCGCAGTGTTGACGGCGTTATCGCTGGCACTGCCTGCGGCAGCCCACCACAAGGACGATCATCCGGGTAACTCGGGCGGTCAATCGACCGAAGGTCAGAGTCACGGCCAAGGTCAGGGTCAGACCGAAGAGTCGTCCGACACGTCGTCAAACTCGGACGCGTCAAGCTCGGAGGACACGTCGTCGTCCGACCACGACGGGGACGCCGACTCGAACTCCGGCACCTCAGAAGAAGACAGCCACGCGGAGGAGTCGGACGCAGAGGCCTCGGCCTCGTCCACCGGAACGTCGGACAATGCCCACCCCTCCGGCAACGACCGCTCGGCCGAGTACGGCGGCTCCGGCGGACAGGGGCAGGCCGAGTCGAACCCGGATGATTCCAAGGGCCCGATGCGCTGCGAAGGTGATTGCGGAGACGACGACAAGTCGCAGGCGTTCGGCGGAACCGACCTCGAAGACCAGGATGGCAACAACGGTTGCGGCAACGACGACGACTTCAACGACGACAACAACGGTTGGTGCGGCAAGAACACAGAGACGGGTGCAGCCGGTGCCGAGAGCACAGAAACCGACGATGACGACGAGTCCACCTCGCAGGGCGGAGGGAACTCCGATGACGTGCTGGGAGAGACCATCGACAAGGAGCCGGAGGAAGGCGAAGGCGTCGAGACCCCCGGCAACAACCCTGGTACGACCGTACCGGGAAGCGCGGGACCGGTTCCGAGCGACGTAGTGCTCGCGGGTTCGGTCG
>JAXDJL010000127.1:0-2868 GCA_034665685.1 Actinomycetota bacterium
ATCTGCGTGGAAGGAAGTCCGACGAGACAATGGTCGACCCGGACGATGGTCTCGGCGACGAGATGGAGGCCGTGCTTGAGGAAGAGGTCGTACGTCTCGTTGATGCTGCCCGCCTGTGAATTATCGATGGGGACGAGGCCATAGGAGGCACGCCCAACCTCAACCGACTCGAATACCTTTCGGAAGGTAGGGAGCGGGGTGAGTTCGGCGTCCGGGAACAGGGCAAGAGCGCCCTCTTCGGAGTACGCGCCGCGCTCTCCCTGATATGCGACGGTGGGCCCGTCCTTCGAGGACATCAGGAGAACACCCAACCTTCGCTCTCGTTTTCGGCGCGCTGTTCGTCAGTGAACGAACGCAGGACGCAGAATTCGTTGCCTTCTGGGTCCCTCATCACGACCCACGTCACTTCGCCTTGACCGATGTCTGCGCGCGAGGCCCCCAGCGACTCAAGCCGAGCGACCTCCGCTGCCTGATCGTCACCCCGCACGTCCAGATGAAGCCTGTTCTTCCCGGACTTTTCCTCGGGGACCTTCAGGAAGATCAGCTTCGCGGCCGCAGTCCCCTTTCTGCCGAGGAGTACCTCGTTCTCGTCCTCGTAAGCGACCTCGTAGTCGAGGGCCTCCGCCCAGAAACGCGCCAGCGATGCGGGGTCGGCGCAGTCAAACGCCACCCAATCGATGCCAAGGCTCATCTCTCATCCTCCGTGTGTCCAGGAGGAGGCAGGATACGGCCTCGTTCGGCCATCGCATAGATAACCTCTGTCCGATCCACGAACCCGGCCGGCCCAACATCCTCGAGGCGAGCCCGCACACTCTGGATGCATGAGGCGCGGGCATCGTCGGCCAGCGCCTCGAATCGCAACCGGCTCATTCCGTGCCCGGTTCTATGTCGAAGGAATCCCTCGAGCGTCATGCGGTTCTCGTAAAGACCGGTCCAAGCGCCGACACCCGTGAACCCCATTGCCGCCAGCAGAGACCTGACCTTGTCCGTCGTGTTCACGGTGTCGTAGCGAGCGAAGCCGCCCACCGGTGGTGGAGCTCCGTGCGCTTGGAGCTCATCGTTCCACACGTCCAGGGCCAGATAGCTGGGATCCTCTCCCCACGTGACGGTGCCCACGGTGCCGCCTGGTTGGAGCACGCGTAACGCTTCAGCCAACACGCTCCCGGGGTCGTCGACGTGGAACAGCACGAAGGCCAAGACGACCACGTCGAAAGATGCCGCTTGAAACCCCAGATGCCGGGCATCCATCACGGCGGTCCCGAAGTCCTTCGGCGCGAGCGCGATCATCCCCTCCGCGAGATCCGCCCCGACAACCTGAGCCGACGGTGCTCGGGAGCTCAGCTCGGGTAGCAGTGACCCCACACCAGCCCCCGCATCGAGGATCCGGTTCGCATCCTCGAGAGGTAGACGTTCGATCATTGATCTCGACAGCTTCAAGAGCTCGGGAGCCCAGAGCTCGTGGTAATCGTCGGCGCCCTCCGAGTAGAACCGAGCGAGCTCTGACGACAAGTAGAAGTTCCTTCCTTCCGTGTCCCCGGGCGGCCGCCACCCCGCCGGTAGATTGTCACCCACCGATAGGAGGGCAACATTTGCGTCCATCGCTACGTCTTCCTCGTCAGATGAAACCGCGAGCGGGCCTGTGCTGGCTAACGTTGACGTGCCTGATCGTCTCGGGATGCACGGCTGGAAGCGAATCCTTGCCCGACGCGGCACAGGCACCTGTCTCTCCTTCCGCCTCGCCGGAGATCCACCAACACGGCGGTCGCATCTACGACGCCGAGCTCCTGAGTCCCTCGCGAGGGTGGGTGCTACTGGCGGGTGGGCTCTGGGTGACCCAGGACGGCGGACAGAGTTGGAACGACATCACGCCGCCGCGCCTCGCTCGCAACCTGTACACGAAGGTCTACTTCCTGAACGCGCGCAGCGGGTGGGTTGCAGGGCGCTCACGAGGGTTACCGAGAAACGTAAGCGTGTTCCGGACCGACGATGGAGGAGAGTCTTGGAGGCGCTCCGCCATCCGCGGCTCGATACCTGACCCGGCGACGCCCGGTCCTCCCTCTCTCTTCTTCACCGACGCTAAACACGGTTGGGATCATCAAGACACGGGATCACACAGCGGTTTCTACAAGGGGATCATCTTCCGGACGACGGACGGAGGCCGAAGTTGGCGCGCACTCGACGTCCCGTATCCGGCGGGCGGGATCGGGCTTCCAGATGAGTTCATGTTTGTGGATGCGCAGCGTGGGTGGCTGCCGGCGACCGAAGGGCTCTATGCAACGACCGACGGAGGTTCCGCCTGGTCCAAACAGAGCGCCCGCCCTCCCGGAGCACGGCCGGGTTCCATCCAATACGCGTCGGCACCGGTGGCGGCAGGAAAGAGCCTCATCCTCCCGGTGGCGTTCAGACAGCGCGGCAAGGTCCGGTACTCGGAGGCGTTCTTCGTATCTCCCGATCTCGGCGCGACATGGGAGCTCGCCGGCATCACGCCCGACTCCTTCCGATGTCGCAACGTTCCCTACCAGGTCGAGGTGTTGGGACGGGGATCTTGGATCGTGGTGTGCGATTCGGAGTTGATCCGGACGACGAACTCGGGTCACACGTGGAGGACATTGGACGGTGGCGGCCTGCCGGCGGACTTCTTTGCCCCGAGTCTCAGCTTCGCCGACCTGAGACATGGGTGGATCGCTGCCAATTATTCGGGGTGCAGAAGTTTCAAGAGCGACTGCTACACCATTCAAGAACTCTACGCGACGAGCGATGGCGGTGACACCTGGAAGCGAGAGCTCGCCCACTAGACGACCTCGGATAGATCTGCGGCGACCTACTACCCTTGCCGGAATGAGTGAGACCCACGGCATCCTCGAGCTC
>JAXDJL010000128.1:0-9228 GCA_034665685.1 Actinomycetota bacterium
TCTGATCCTGGCCGCCAGCGCCGGCGTGGCAGTGGCTCAGATCGCGGCGAGCGGCGACGACGCCCCGACTCCCGCTCCCTCGGCGTCCCTCACCCCCACTCCAACGCTCGATACGACTCCTCCGCGCCTGATCATCCGGGCGCCCCGACGACCCATCATCGCCGGCAAGTCACTCCGTATCGTTGGTTCGGCTCTCGGCGCCAAGACCATCGAGGTGAACGGCCGGGCGGTACCCCTTAGGCAGCGCCGCTTCCATATCGAGTTGCCCCACGGCCCCGCCGGACCCCTACGAGTGGTGGCGACCGACCCGTCGGGGAACGTTGCGCGCAAGGTCCTCAGGATGACCGTCCACCGGCTTCCATCGCGGATGCACGCGGTGCACGTCAGCGCCTACGGGTGGTCCTCCCTTCGACTCCGAAGGCCGCTGCTGCAGATGATCGAGCGGGGGCAGATCAACACGATCGAACTCGATATCAAGGACGAATCCGGCGTGATCGGATACGACTCGAGGATCCCGCTCGCACAGAGGATCCACGCGGACAAGGGCATCTACGACCTGCGCGAGGTCGTGGACAAGCTGCATCGGCTGAACGTGCGGGTCGTCGGCCGCCTCGTCGCCTTCCGCGATCCCATACTGGCGGGGGCGGCGTGGAGAAGAGGCCATCGGGATTGGGTGATCCAGACGCCGGGCGGCAGGGCCTACGCCGACTACGGAGGCTTCACCAACTTCGCTCACCCCGCCGTGCGCAAGTACAACATCGACATCGCGGAAGAGGCCGTCGCGGCCGGGATGGACGACATCCTCTACGACTACGTCCGCCGTCCCGATGGACCGATCAAGACGATGGTCTTCAAGGGGCTAAAGGAGTCTCCCGAACGATCCATCGCCGGGTTCGTCGCGGAGACGGCGCGGAGACTTCGGCCCTACGGGGCGCGTCTGGGAGCCTCCGTCTTCGGCATCGCCGCAACCAGACCCAAGGAGATTGCGCAGGACATCGCCCACATAGCGAAGGCGGCCGATTACATCTCGCCGATGCTGTACCCATCTCATTGGGCGGATGGGGAATACAACGTGAGCAACCCGAACGCGCATCCCTACAAGATCGTCTACCGCTCACTCAAGGACTTCGCCACAGAGATCAAGGGAACCGCAAAGATCATCCCGTGGATCCAAGACTTCTCATTGGGCATCCACTACGGACGGTCGAGGGTGAAGGCGCAGCTCGACGCTGCTCGTGGGCGAGGCATCAAGGACTGGATCCTGTGGGACCCATCCGTCACCTATACGAGCGCAGCCCTCCCGCGACACCGGCGCTCGGGGAACTAGCCCGCTAGAACCGGCAACCGATCGCGATCCACTTCTCGGCCGCCTCCGTGTCGCCCTCGATGGCAACGGACTCGCCGCGAGGTCTCTTAGCGAGGAGACGAGCGAAGTCCACTGCCGATGCTTGGATCGTTGCCGCGGATCCGACGCCGACGCGGTAATCGTCTCCGGCCGGACCACCGAGCACCACGCGAGCATTGGCCTTCGCTGCTTTCCCCCACTCCTTCATGCAATCTGCCACGATCCTCTTCTCCTGCGGCCCCTGCTCCATCTCCTTGCCGGTGGCCACGGCGATGTCGATCCGGTGCATGAACGTGTCGCGGGTGAAGATCGTGTCGGCCACGAAGCCCAGGCTGACGAATCCGAGGAGACCGTTGTAGGTGGGTATCGGCTTGAGCACGTTCCCCACCCGGCCTCGCAGCTTGGCGAAACGAGGAAGAACGCGTTCCAGCCGGGTCAGGATCTCTTCGGGAGGCAGATGCCGTCCTTCCTCGACCTGGACGGCGTTCTGCGCATCCACGATGTTCGACCACTGCCTTCTGACTCGGAGCGTCTCTTTGGTCTGGCGGAAGAACTCTTTCGGCGAGGTGACCGCCTCCGCCCAGCCGAGGAGGTGCACGGCAACGTCGTGAACGGTCCAGGGAGCACAGTCGGTCACCCGGTCCCAATCGGCCGGCTCGAGGCGTTTCAGCTCGCGCACGAAGGCCTCGTTCTGCGACCTCGCAAGCTCGATCGCCTCTGCATGCGGGACGCGCGGGATCTCTTCGACGGGGAACGGAGCGTCGTGAACAGTTGTCATCGGCCCAGCTTAGGCGAGGTGGAGGGTGGGTAGGGTGCGGCCGTGACCTTCTGCATGGCGATCGGGTGAGCGCCGTCTCCTCTCGCCCATCGGCGATGACGATGCTCGCTCGCGGCCTGCTCAAGAGATGCCCCCGTTGCGGTCGCCCGAAGATATTCAAAAGCTTCTTCGAGTTGCCGCCCAACTGCCCCCATTGTGGTTACCAGTTCGAAAGAGAAGAGGGCTACTGGACCGGGGCGATGATCGTCAACATCGGGGCTTGCATGGCGTGGTTCGCCGTACTCTTCGTCGGCACCATCATCGTGACGCTCCCGGATGTGGAGTGGGTGCCGCTGCTGGGCGTTGCGCTGTTCACGATGGGCATCCTGCCGATCGTCTTCTACCCTCACTCGAAGACGATCTGGATGGCGTTCGACCTCTACTGGCATCCCCTGAGGGACCAGTAGCAGCCGAGAGAGTCAGGCCTCCAAGGATTCCGATCGCCGAGCGCCGGTCGGATCGTCCATCCCCAGCGCGAGCTCCTCGGGGGCAGGAGGCGCCAGCAATCCGCGTCGGGCGAGCCGGGTCGCCGCCAACGACGTTCGAGTGTCATCCCGTCGAGCCGCCCAGGCTCCCTGCACGCAGAGCCGTGCGCACGCGTACGTGGTGGCGAGGCCCATCGCGAACGTCCGAGCACCGGCTTCGACCGATTCGTCGCCGGCCGTGGTTGCGAGGGAGTGTTCCAAGTGATCGAGGGCTCGCTCGACCTCGCGAACGGCTTCGGTCACGAAGGGATCATCGTGTACTTCCCGGACGGCGGCACGAGCATCGGCGATGACGGCCGCTGCCGCACCAGAACGTTGCGTCGCCCGCAAGAGATCCAGCGCCAGGACGTTCGTGGTGCCCTCCCATATGGGCATGACGTGTGTGTTGCGCACGAGGGCCGGGAGACCGGAATCCTCGCAGTATCCGACGCCGCCGAGGCACTCCATCGCCTCGGCCGTTCCCGCGACCGCCCACCGAGCGGTGGCGAGCTTCGTTATCGGCGTGAGACCACGCAACACGTTCCGTTCGTCATCGGTCGCGATGTCGCTCTCGACGCGGCCGGTCAGTTCTGCCGATCGAAGGACCAAGGCGAGAGCCGCGGCGTGATCGACGGCGAGGTCGGTGAGCGTTGCTTTGTGCGCTGGGAAGGTGTGCAGCGGACGCCCGAAGACCTCTCGCTCGCGCGCGTAAGCCCGCGCCCAAGCCAATCCTCGAGCGAGAGCACCTGCTGCGCCGATCGCATTGTGGACGCGCGTGAGATTGAGCATCGTGGCGATCCGTCTCACGCCGCCGCCGTCCGGCTCTCCCACCGGGTGGGCTATCGCACCATGGAGCTCGAGCTCCGCGGTCGGAAGTGAGCGCGTCCCAAGCTTGTCCTTCAGTCGCCTAACGAAGATGGAGTTGCGCGTCCCGTCCTCATTGAACCTGTGGATCCGGAACAAAGAGAGTCCCCTAGACCCCTCCTGGGCACCTTCCGGGCGTGCAAGAGTGAGGGCGACCTCGGACGTCGTCGCGCTCGTGAACCACTTGATCCCGTGCAAGCGCCAGACGCCGTCGGGTCCGAGAGTTGCGGTGGTCTCCGTTCTTCCGACGTCGGACCCACCCGTCATCTCGGTCATCCACTGTCCGCTCGTCCACGCCCGCTCAGTGTCCCGAGTCGTCAAGCGTTCGACCACCTCGAGGTCGGACGGGCCTCCGTGCACGAGCAGGGTCCTAGCCGCCGCGTCCGTCATCGCGACGGGACAGCTGTAAAGCGCGGACGACGGCCCCCACAGCGTCACGAGGGCAGCCCAGATCACGCGCGCCGACGGCCCATAAGGACCGGCCTCGTAAGGCATCGCGGTTACGCCACGTTCAACACCCAGCTTCCCGAGCGCGACGTAAGCGGGCGACACCTCGATCTCATCGATGCGTTCGCCCCACGTGGAGTAGGGGATGTGGCGCGGCGGTTCGTTCTCAGCCTGCCGAGCAAGGGCGATCGTTCGAGGGTCGACTGCCAGCGCGCCCATCTCCGCGAGGTCGGGTTCCGCTGCGTCGAAGACTTCGTCCCCGACCAGGAATCGAACGCTCTCGCGCAAGAAGCGATCGCTCTTCCATGCGTCCGGCAACGTCGGGGGCGTCTGCAGGAACTCCATACCGAAAGCTTATGCTCCGTGCCATGTGTGCCCACGCGATATCGGTCAAAGACCTGCGCAGGTCCTACGGGTCCCTGGAGGCCGTACGAGGAGTGGATCTGCAGGTCGAAGAGGGCGAGGTCTTCGCCCTTCTGGGCCCGAATGGCGCGGGCAAGACCACGACCGTAGAGATCCTGGAGGGCCACAGAACCCGCACGTCGGGCGATGTGAGCGTGCTCGGGCACGATCCAGAGCGGGGCGAAAGGGCCCTCAAGGAACGGATCGGCATCGTTCTGCAAGAGACGGGCGTAGAGCCCTTCCTCACCGTCGCCGAGGTCATCGAGATGTACCGCGGCTACTACCCGCACCCCCGTCCCGTAGACGAGATCATCGAGGTCGTGGGGCTCACGGAGAAGCGCGACGTCAGAGCGAACAAGCTGTCCGGCGGACAGCAGCGCCGGCTCGACGTAGCCGTTGGACTCGCCGGCGATCCCGACCTTCTCTTCCTCGACGAGCCCACGACCGGTTTCGATCCGTCTGCCCGGCGCGGGGCGTGGCAGATGATCCAGAACCTCCAGGCCCTGGGGAAGACCATTTTCCTGACGACCCACTACATGGACGAGGCCCAGCACCTTGCCAATCGAGTCGCGATCATCGTGGGAGGAAAGATCGTCGCCGAAGGTCCGCCGGCCTCACTTGTTGCCGCGGGGATCACGACCACCACCATCCATTTCCATGTCACCGCGGACGGGGCGAGGCCGCCGGGCGACGGATGGGAGGAGAAGGACGGCGCCTACGAAAAAGCGACGGACGATCCGGTGAGAGAGCTCCACGATCTGACCGGGTGGGCGCTCAGGCACAACGTGGAGCTGCGGGAGCTGACCGTCACGCAGCCATCCCTGGAGGATGTGTACCTGCAGCTCACGGGAGCGGCCGCTCCGGCAGAGAGCGCCGAGCCTCCGGCTCGCGGTCGCTCGAGGAGGCGGCGGCGATGAGCACCGTTTCTCTCACTCTGCGGCAGGTGCGCTTCGAGAATCTCTCCTTCTGGCGGAATCCTGCCTCCGCGTTCTTCACGTTCGCATTCCCTCTCATGTTCCTCGTCATTTTCACCACGCTGTTCGGCGACGACACGAACTTCTACGTGCCCGCCATCGCCGCCTTCTCCGTGATCACCGCTGGATTCACGAACCTCGCTATGTCGGTTTCGTTCGCACGGGACCAAGGCGTGCTCAAGCGGAAGCGAGGGACTCCCCTTCCGCCGATCGCCTACCTGGGGGGCCGCGTCGTTCACGCCACTTTGATGGCGATACTCCTGGTCGTGATCGTCACACTCTTCGGTGCCGCGTTCTACAGCGTGGACATCTCGTTCGAGACGCTTCCCGCGCTCCTGGTTACGTTGTTGGTGGGAGCGGCCACGTTCTCCAGTTTGGGTTTGGCGATGACCGCCGCCGTCCCCAACGCGGACGCGGCTCCGCCGGTTGTGAACTTCACCATCTTGCCGCTCCTCTTCATCTCCGACATCTTCATCCCGTCGGACAACGCCCCGGACTGGTTGCCTCGAGTGGCGGACCTCTTCCCGGTGAGACATCTTTCGGTCGCGATGCAAGCAGCCTTCAACCCCGATGCCTTCGGAACCCCGAACGGGTTCAAGTGGACGGAGATCGGGATCGTGGCTCTATGGGGCGTGGTCGGCATCGTCCTGGCGGTCCGCTTCTTCTCGTGGGAACCCCGCCGTTAGTGCCTCACTAGTGACCGCGCCGACCTCGTACGCGCCCGTCTTGGACGAGGCGAAGATCACTTTTTCTCTGCCCGATCGGGAGCGCGACCTGGCGACGGTTCGTCTGGCGCAGGAGATCGTCCGGCCGCGCTGCGGGCCGGAGTTCACCTGGCGCGAGGAGGCCGAGGCGTGGCGGATCGACTTCCTGAAGCCCGATGCAGACAGGATGGAGTATCAGTTCCAACTCGAGCACGACGACGGCAACACGGAGCTGATCTGCGATCCGTCCAATCCGCTGCGGGCACCTGGAGCGTTCGGTGAGAAGTCCGTGGTGGAGGTTCCCGGATACGAACCACCCCGCTGGCTCGCGGCGCCGGAGGGCGGGGTGGGGTCGATCCGTCATCTCACGATCAGGAATCGGCCCCTGCGCGGACGCCACGACGTTCTGCTGTGGAGTCCCGCTGGAGCCGACGAGGCCGAACCTCTGCCCTTGCTGATCGCGCACGACGGCCCGGAGTACGCGAGGTTCTCGTCCCTGACCCTGATGCTCGACCGTCTGACGGACGAGGACGCCATCCCCCGGATGCGCGCCGCGCTGGTAGCGCCCCTCGACCGCGACCAGAGCTATTCGGCATCTGCCTCGTATTCGAGGTCCCTCACGCACGAGTTGATCCCTCAACTGCTCGAAGCGGCCCCCACTCCCCACGGCAGACGGATGAGGATCGGGATGGGGGCCAGCCTGGGGGCCCTGGCGCTGCTGCACGCGCACCGGCGCAGTCCCGCGACCTTCGGGGCGCTCTACCTGCAGTCGGGGAGCTACTTCCGTCAGAGATACGACCGGCAAGAGTCCGGATTCTCTCGATTCCGCCGCATCTCGCGGTTCATGGGAGAGGTCCTGACGGCGGGCGAGTGGTTGCACCCGATCTCCGTAACGATGACCTGCGGGACCGTCGAGGAGAACCTTGCGAACAATCGCGCTACCTTCAGGGCTCTAGAGGCGCAAGGTTATGAGGTCAAGCTCATCGAGAATCGCGACGGACACAATTGGATCGGGTGGCGAGACACGTTCGACCCACACTTGGTGGATCTCGTGAACAGGATGTGGAGATGAGACGCGACAAGCTGTCCCTCTACTCGCCGGCGATCGGCGCCGACGGAGCCGTCATCGCGTACGGGCATTACGGTCGGCCCCTCCTTGTGTTCCCCTCGCAACAAGGGCACAGCACCGATTACGAGGATCGGGGCATGATCTCCTCGATCTCGGGATTGATCGAGGCGGGACGCGTGAAGGTGTACTGCGTGGACAGTTTCGACACCGGCAGCTGGGACGTGCCGGGGAACGCGACCTTCGAAGAACGAGCGCAACTCCATGGGAGATACGAAGACTGGATCCTGGGCCAAGTGGTGCCTTTCATCTTCGACGATTGCGACGGCCCAACCGAGATCATCACCACGGGATGCAGCTTCGGCGCCTACCACGCTTCCAATTTCGCTCTGAAGCGCGCCGACCTCTTTCCCCTCGCTCTCTGCCACAGCGGGATCTACGACCTCGACTTCCTCGGCCACGGAGATAGCGGTGACGCCGTCTACTTCAACAACCCGGCGGCCTACGTTCAGCACATGGGAGGGGATCACCTCGAATGGTTGCGCGACCGAGTCAACCTGGTCCTCGTCTGCGGCCAGGGGATGTGGGAGGACACGACCGGCTCCCTGGAAAGCACGAAAGCCTTCGCTGGGATACTTGCGGACAAGGGCATACGACACGAGCTCGACCTGTGGGGGCACGACGTTCCGCACGATTGGCCGTCATGGAGGAACCAGATCGCTCACCACCTGCCGCGCTTCGTATGAGAGGACTGATATGGCTAATCATCTGATCGGCTTGCTATTGGGGACGGAAGAGGACTGGCCGAGCGCCTTCGAAGCGATGGTGCGCCGCACCGGAGGTGGCATCTCCTACGAAGGAGACATGCACACGTTCTCGACGGAGCGCATCACGCACGAGCCGTTCGACCTGCGCACGGTCCCGAGGCACTCGCTCGTCATAGACCGACTTGCTCACTGGTATTCGCTGTCGCGCGAGTGGACCAAGAAGGTCGCGTTGATGGACAAGGTCTATCTCCTCAACAGCCCGTTCACCTTCCAGGCGATGGAGAAGCACTCGGCGTACTGCGCCATGATCCGACTTGGTCTGAAGGTGCCGGCGACGTGGATGATCCCCCACAAGGTCGGCCCGAAGGACGAGCGATACCCCTACACATCCAGCCGTTACGCGCAGCAGTTCGATCTCGGCGCGATCGCCGACGAGATCGGCTACCCGTTCTTCATGAAGCCGTTCGACGGCGGTGCCTGGGTTGGCGTAACGCGGATCTCCAGTCCCGAGCAATTGAAGCGGAGCTACGACGAATCAGGGCAGCGGCTCATGCACCTCCAGGCGTCGGTCGAGAACTTCGACGTGTTCGCGCGGAGCTTGTCCATCGGGGCCGAGACCATCGTCATGCGCTTCGAACCCGAGCGGCCCATGTACGACCGCTATCAAGTCGAGCACGGTTTCTTGGCTGCCGATACCGGCGTGGAGGTCGTCACGATCGGAAAGCTCGTCAACGCGTTCTTCCGCTGGGAGTTCAATTCGTGCGAGACGCTGATCAAGGACGGCGAGGTCTATCCGATCGACTACGCGAACGCGGCCCCCGACGTGTCGATCACGAGCCTGCACTACTACTTTCCCTGGGCGATAAAGACGCTCCTCAAGTGGTCCATCTTCTGCTGCGTCACGGACAGGAAGATGAGGATCGACCAAGACACCGCTCGCTATTTCGAGATCGGCGACCGCGAGGACCTGTCCTACGAGGAGAAGCTCGAGGAGTACCGCAAACTCGCAGACAACTTCTTCCAAGCAGAGCGGTACGACGAGTTCTGTGGGAAACATCTCCACGGGATCGACGAAGCGATGGTCGAGTTCATCGAGAGCCAGGAATTCGACGGGATCCTTGTGGACACGGTCAGGTCGACGTTTCCCACGCACGAGCACGACAAGTTCATAGGCCACTACAGGGGCCTCTTGGGAGCTTGGGCCGCGGACCAGTACCGATCGACAAAAGGTATCGAACCCTCTTAGAACGGCTCCTCCGCCGGGGCTTCCGATCGGTAGCGGCGTAGCGCCGGGATCGTCCACGACACGAGGGCGGTCCCGGCGATGCACGCCAGTCCGCCGAGCAAGACAGACGGCCCCGCTCCGATCAGACCGGCG
>JAXDJL010000129.1:0-3207 GCA_034665685.1 Actinomycetota bacterium
GGGCAGGCGTTGCCCCGAAACGATGGCGGCGATGCTCAGCGACGCCGCCGCGCCGACGGACGTCCATGTTGCGCTGAGGCTCGCGGGGACGTCCTTGACGACGACCTGCGCCAGCAGGATGTAGATGGCGACCGCGAGGGCGGCGCCCAGCGCGAGCAGCAGTCCCGCCTTGTCTGCGCTGCCGATCGTGAAGACGAACGCGACGCCCGTGCTTCCCAATCCCAAGGCGAGGAGCAGGCGAGGTCGGAACTTCTCGAGCCCTGTGGCGAGTCCGAGGACGTTCGTTAGCAGTGGATACGAATAGAAGATGAGGCTCACCACTCCGGCGGGCGCTTTCGTCAGTGCGATGAAGAACAGCGACGCCTCGAATCCGTAACCGAGGCCCCCTAGGAGTACGAGGCTCACGACGATGCGCGCGTTGGGGATCAGGGGCCGGCGCGCGACCACGTGGTAGACGACGAGAGCCACTGCAGCGAAAGCGAAACGAGCGGCGAGTAGGGGTATCGGCCCGGCCCCCTGCTCGTACCCCAGCTTCGCCAGGATCGCGAGTGTCCCGAAGGCCGCCGCCGAGAGCACGGCCAACCCGATACCCGCAAGATCCGACCTCTTGCGGGCGCCGAGCGCTTCGTTCTGCATGGCTTTCACCGGGGGGGCCGGTCGTCCCCGTCGGCTACAATCTGTGTTCCGAGATCGTTCAATTCGGCTCCTAGACCGGCCAGGATTTCGAGGCGCGCCGGTTCGCAATCGTTCGCATCAAGACAGCGGAGGAAACTTGGAACCCTGGTACCTGTACGCCGGCTTCATCGCCTTCGTCGTGGCGATGCTACTGGTGGACCTCAAGCTGTTCCACGCGCACGAACACGAGCCGACGGTGAAGGAGTCCCTCACCTGGGTGTTGATCTGGGTGGGACTCGCCGTGGTTTTCGGTGCGATCGTGTGGGGTTGGAAAGGCGGCACCGCGACGGGACAGTACTTCGCCGGGTATCTCATCGAGTATTCGTTGTCCGTCGACAACATGTTCGTTTTCATCGTCATCTTCAGTTACTTCCAGGTGCCGCGCGCGTTCCAACATCAGGTTCTGTTCTTCGGGATCCTCGGCGCGATGATCTTTCGAGGGGTATTCATCGCCGCCGGCGTCGCTCTCATCGAGAACTTCGAATGGATGATCTACATCTTCGGAGGATTCCTGATCTTCACGGCCTTCCGAATAGCCCGCGGGACCGAGGACGTGCACCCGGACGACAATCCGATCCTCAAGCTGTTCCGCAGGCGGTTCCCCACGACCACAGAGTTCGACGGCCAGAAACTGTTCACGGTCCAGAACGGCAAGCGGATGGCGACGCCTCTGTTCATCACCCTGCTGTTCATCGAGATCACGGACATCGTCTTCGCCGTCGATTCGATACCCGCGATCTTCGCGGTCACGCGCGATCCCTTCATCGTGCTCACCTCGAACGTGTTTGCGATCCTCGGATTGCGGGCCCTCTACTTCCTCCTCGCGGGGAGCATGGACCGCTTCCACCTTCTGAAGTACGGATTGGCCACCATCCTCGGCTTCGTGGGATCGAAGATGCTGCTCGAGGCCGCACACATCACTATCCCGATATGGCTCTCTCTCTTGGTCATCGTGACGGTCCTCGTGATAACCGCGGTGCTCTCGTTGAAGCTGCCGCCGAAGGAAACGAAGGAAGAGCTCCCGAAGGACGCGGACGAAACGATCTACTGAGCCAAATAATCCTCTCGCGCTACGGAATCCGTAGCGGGACAGGATTATTTGCGGTTGTTTGGGCTCTAGAGGCGACCGCTCCGGTCGACCTCGGCGGACGTTGCCTGCGCGGCGGGGCGCACGACGATCTCATCGACGTTCACGTGGGGGGGCCGGGTGACGGCCCACGCGATGCAGTCGGCGATGTCCTCGGCAACGAGCGGCGTCAGCCCCTTGTAGGGGCCGGCAGCCCGGTCCGCGTCGCCCTCGAACCTGACGAGAGAGAACTCCGTCTCGACTATGCCCGGCGCGATCTCCGTCACCCTCACCGGACGACCCAATAGCTCCAAGCGGAGCGTCTGCGTCATCGCGCGGAGGGCATGTTTGGACGCCGTGTAACCGCCTCCACCGCGATATGTCTCGCGGCCTGCAGTGGAGTTGAGGTTGACGACATGACCCGCGCCCGAAGCCTCAAGCTTGGGAAGGAGTGATTGCGTTACGCGAAGCAGACCCAATACGTTCGTCTCCCACATCCGGGTCAAATGCTCCTCGCTCATCTTCTCGAGGGGTTCGAAACCGAGTGCAAGGCCGGCGTTGTTGACGAGGATCGACGCTTCGGGGATAGCGGCCGCGAACTCGCGCACCGATCCGGCGTCCGTGACGTCGAGTGGAAGTGCCTTGCCTCCACAACGTTCGGCAACCTCGGTCAGCCGGTCCACTCGCCGCGCTCCCAACACGACCGAGAAGCCCTCTTCGGCAAGCCGTAAGGCGGTCGCAGCGCCTATGCCACTGGAGGCTCCGGTTATGACGGCTGTTGAGGGCTTCGGGCTGGGCATGACACGATGTTTGCATGGATGAACGCCGGAAGGTTGCGATCCTCGGAGCGCCCCTCGATCTGGGGGCGGCCCGCCGAGGCGTCGACATGGGCCCCAGCGCGATGCGCTACGCCGATCTCGAGGGACTTCTCACGAGGATCGGCGTCGAGGTCGAGGACTATGGGAACGTTTCGGCCCAGATCCCCGAGGTGGCGTCGGTCGTCGACGAGCATGCGCGTTATCTGCAAGAGATCCTTGCGACCTGCGCCCAACTTGCGCGGCGCGTCCAGGAGATCGCCGAACGAGACGAGATGCCTCTCGTGCTCGGGGGCGACCACTCGATAGCGATCGGAACGTTGGCCGGCCTGCACGCGGCCTTCGGCACCGGCGGCGTCTTGTGGGTGGACGCCCATGGAGATCTCAACAGGCCGGAGACGTCGCCTTCGGGAAACGTTCACGGCATGCCGCTGGCAACTGCCCTCGACGAATGTGGGTTCAAGCTCGAGGACTTCGCGGCCCCCCCATGGCTGGACCCGAAGCGGGTGGTGCTGGTTGGAACGAGGCAACTCGACGCGGGGGAGAAGCAACTCATCAGAGAGCTGGGTCTCACCGTCTTCACGATGGCCGACATCGACCGGCGAGGAGTCGCGGACGTGATGCGCGACGCGGTCGAGGTCGTGCGCGGAG
>JAXDJL010000130.1:0-7847 GCA_034665685.1 Actinomycetota bacterium
TCCACAACGCGACCGGCGATGTCGTAGATCAGGTTCAGGTGGACGGCGAGGGTCGCTACCGCTACCACCTCTCCGAGGGGCGATGGGTCCTCAAGCTGTGGGATGCGGAGGGCCATCGCGGCTCCTCTGAGGTCACTCTCGGCAAGGAAGACAAGACGCTCGACGTGACCCTGTCGGAGCAAGAGGGGAACTGATCATGGCCGGAAGGACTGCCCAGAGGTCTGCCGGAGGTTCCGGCGGGGAAGCGGGCGGGAAGAAGTGGGTCTACGACTTCCACGAGGGCGACGCGTCACAGAAGAACCTCCTCGGCGGCAAGGGGGCGAACCTCGCGGAGATGACGAACCTGGGCTTGCCCGTGCCCCCCGGCTTCACGATCACGACCGAGGCGTGCAACGCGTATCGCGAGAAGGGCGACAGCTTCCCGGACGGGCTGCTCGAGCAGGTGGCCGAACACCGCGCCGCGCTAGAGGAGAAGATGGAGCGCAAGCTGGGGGACTCCGACGACCCGCTGCTCGTCTCGGTGCGGTCCGGCGCCCCCTTCTCGATGCCGGGGATGATGGACACGGTCCTGAACGTCGGTCTCAACGACGACAGCGTCGAGGGCTTGTCTCTGCAGACCTCGTCCGACCGGTTCGCCTGGGACTCCTACCGGCGACTGGTCCAGATGTTCGGAAAGACTGTTCTCGGCATCGACGGCGACCTCTTCGAAGAGGCGCTCGAAGATGCCAAGGAGTCAAAGGGAGTCAAGAACGACGTGGACCTCGACGCCCGCGACCTCAAGAAACTCGTCAAGACCTTCAAGAAGATCATCAAGAAGGAAGCCGATCGCGAGTTCCCGCAGGATCCGACCGAGCAACTCGAGCTGGCGATCGAAGCGGTGTTCCGTTCGTGGGGGAATAAGCGCGCGCAGGACTACCGCCGTCGCAACAGGATCCCGGACGATCTCGGAACCGCCGTCAACGTTCAATCGATGGTCTTCGGGAACAAGGGAGAAGACTCCGGCACCGGCGTTGCGTTCACGCGCGACCCCTCCACCGGCGAGGACAAGCCCTACGGCGATTACCTCGAGAACGCTCAGGGCGAGGACGTCGTTGCCGGGATCAGGAACACCCTGCCGCTGGATCAGATGGGAAAGGTCCAGCCGGAGGCATGGAGCGAGTTGCAGCAACACATGAAGACCCTCGAGCAGCACTTCCGGGACATGTGTGACATCGAGTTCACGGTCGAGGAGGGGCGACTCTGGCTGTTGCAGACGCGCGTCGGCAAGCGAACGGGTCGCGCCGAGTTCATCATCGCCTTCGACATGGTGAACGAGGGGCTCGTGGACCCGGTCGAGGCGACGCGCGACAGGATCACTGCCGGCAGGATCGACGAGTTGTTCAAGGAGGCGATCCGAGCCGACCTCAAGAAGTCCGAGGAGCCGATCGCACGAGGACTCAACGCGTCGCCCGGAGCCGCGGTCGGGCGTGCCGTGTTCACGGCCGACGATGCGGCGGAGTGGGGCAACCGTGACGAGCGCGTCATCCTGGTTCGCCGCGAGACGAACCCCGACGACTATCACGGCATGATCGCCTCGCAGGGCATCCTCACGTCGGCCGGCGGGACGAACTCTCACGCGGCCGTAGTGGCGCGCGGCGAGGGCATCCCAGCGGTGTGCGGAGCCGATGCGATCCGCATCGATAAGGCAGCGAAATCCTTCACGGTCGGCAAGATCACGGTGAAGGAAGGCGACTGGATCACCATCGACGGGACCGACGGGACCGTGTACGTGGGCGAGCTTGAGACGGAGCCGTCGCCGCTCGAAGCCGCGATGCTTGGAAACAAGAAGGCGCAGAAGGAGAAGCTCTGGAAGGCGTACTCCCGCTTCGCGAAGATCGCGGACGACAGCCGGCGGATGCGCGTGAGAGCGAACGCGGACACCCCCGACCAGTCCAAGAACGCACGCCTCAGGGGGGCCCAGGGCATCGGGCTGTGCCGAACCGAGCACATGTTCATGGGGGAGGAACGCGTCGCCGAGGTCCGCAAGATGATCTTTGCCGAGACCGAGGAGGAGGAGCAGGAGGCGTACAAGGCTCTGCTCCCATTGCAACGCAACGACTTCGTCGGGATCTTCCAGGCGATGGACGGACTGCCGGTCACGGTTCGCTTGCTCGATCCTCCCCTTCACGAGTTCCTTCCCAACCACGTCGACCTCGAGGTCGAGGTGGCGCTGGCGGAGGCCGGGGTCAAGGTCGGCAAGAAGAAACTGAGCAAGAAGGAGCTCGAGGAAAAGAAGCGGGTGCTGGCCAAGGTCCGCGACCTCCACGAGGCGAACCCGATGCTCGGTCTCCGCGGAGTCCGCCTGGGGATCGTGAAACCGGGTCTCTACGCCATGCAGGTGCGAGCGATCGTCGAGGCCGCGGTGCGCCTGAAGAAGCGAGGCAAGGATCCTCGGCCCGAGATCATGATCCCGCTCGTCGCAACCGCGGAGGAGCTGCGTCAGATGCGCGAGGAGCTCGAGCCCGTCTCCCACGCCATCATCGAGAAGGCGGGAGTGGATATGCACATCGAGTTCGGGACGATGATCGAACTGCCGCGCGCCGCACTCGCGGCAGGCGAGATCGCGGAGCACGCAGATTTCTTCTCGTTCGGCACGAACGACTTGTCCCAGACCGCGTTCGGCTTCTCCCGCGACGACATCGGGAAGTTCCTCTCGATGTACGAGGAGCGCAAGCTGGTCCCCGCCAACCCGTTCGCCACGATCGACGAAGCGGGAGTGGGCCGCCTGATGGAGATCGCGGTCGAGGAAGGACGTAAGTCGAACGACTCCATGCACTTCGGCATCTGCGGCGAGCACGGTGGCGACCCCGACTCGGTGTGGTTCTGCGAGCGCATCGGGCTCGACTACGTGTCCTGCTCGCCCTTCAGGGTGCCGACGGCGCGCTTTGCGGCGGGCCAAGCCGTACTAGGCGAGGCGCAGTCCAGCTCCAAGTAGACGCGAAAGAGGCCCCGCCGGTGTGGCGGGGCCTCCATTCAAACTTGCGCTGTGACTAGCCGCAGACCCGAGGCGTGTTGTCGTTGGGCACGATGAACCTGTAGTTGAGGCGGGGGAGGAACTTCGGCGAGCCGTCGACCGCGTTCCAGGACATCGCGACCCCGGCCGCGAAGGACAGCGTCTGGTCGTCCGTCGCCTTGCCGTTCCACCTCGTGACGTAGAGCCGGCCCTTGTCGACCCTCTTGAAGATCACGCGCAGCTCGTCGGGGTAGAGCCGGAAGTGCTGCGAGACCGTGCCTTCTTCGCCATCGCCGGGTGGGTTGAGCGCCAGCGCGACGTTCTTCCGCTGCGGTGCGCTGATCGTCAGGCTCTGGTGGGGCGTACGCCCGAGGACCGTGCCCTCTCCGTATGGGAGCCTGATCTTGGTGTTGGCCTGGCGGACGCAATATCCATTGCGCATGTCGATGCTCGTCTGCGACCACGCTGCGCCGTAATCGTTCACGGCGTCGGTCTCCTCGTTGTGATCGTAGGAGACGAGCCAGGAACAAAGCCTGACCCTCGCCATAACCGTCTGGTCCTTCGGGTCGCGGGCCGTTCCCTCATCCTTCTCGAGGATGTCGTAGCAACGCGCTTTGTCCGTCTTGAGCGGGCCCTGGAGGTTTGGGCCATCCGTCGGATCGAGCTGGGCCAGGGCAGGCACCAGCGGCAACAAGAGGGACGGGATCAAAAAGAGGGCCCCCCACAAGATCTTCTTCATCTCTGCTCCTTTTCCGCGACTTCTTCGAGCACGATCCGTCGTAGGCCGGTGCTACTTTCAGGCCCGTGCACGCTGGCTATCGGGAGCGAACTGAGGAGATCGAACGTGAGACCCTCTCCGATCGCGCCCAACTTGCCTCTAAGTCTAAGGGGAGGCAGAGACTGGAACCAGAGGATTCGCTGCGGACTTGTTTTCAGCGGGATCGGGACCGGATCATTCACTCCAAGGCCTTCCGGCGCCTGGGGCACAAGACCCAGGTCTTCCTGGCCCCCGAGGGGGACCATTTCCGGGTCCGGCTGACCCACACCCTCGAGGTCACCCAGGTCGCCCGGACCATCGCCCGGGCCCTCCGCCTGAACGAGGACCTCGTGGAGGCGATCTGCCTCGGCCACGACCTCGGCCACACCCCCTTCGGCCACCTCGGCGAGGAGGCCGTGGCGGAGTTCCATCCGGGCTTCCGGCACAACCTCCAGTCGGTGCGGATCGTCGAGGTCCTCGAGAGGCTCAACCTCACCTGGGAGGTGCGGGACGGGATCGCGAACCACACGTGGTCGATGCCGACGATGCCCGACACGCTCGAGGGCCAGATCGCTCGCTTCGCCGATCGCATCGCCTACCTGAACCACGACATCGACGATGCGGTGAGGGCCGGGATCTTGTCGGATGCCGATCTTCCCTCGAGCACGCTTGCGGTCCTGGGAGACACGCATTCCCGCCGCATCCACACCATGGTCGAGGACCTCGTCGATCGCTCCTACGGGCGCGACGTGATCGAGATGTCGGACGACGTCTTCGAGGCCATGGCCGAGACCAGAGCGTTCCTCTTCGAGGCGGTCTACATCGGGCGCATCGCCGAGTCGACGCAGCGATCCGTTCATCTGATCCTCACCTCGCTCCTCGAGCACTATTCGTCGGTCCCGCCTCCTCCCGAGGAGACATCGCCCGAGGGAAAGAGCCGCGAGAAGGCGGTGGACTACGTCGCCGGGATGACCGATCGCTTCGCCCTCCGGGCCTACTCGGACCTCATAGGGGCACCGCCGCCGGACGTCACCGCCTTACAATGACGCGACTTCCCCGGTCGGCGGGCTACAGTCGCGCCGCGGAGGGGTGAGATGGCAAAGATCAAAGAAGAAGACATAGAGGCGCTCCGCGACAAGGCCGACATCGTCGAGGTCATCTCCGCTTATTCGACCCTCAAGAAGAGTGGCGGGACGACCTACAAGGGATTGTGTCCCTTCCACTCGGAGAAGACTCCCTCCTTCACCGTCGACGTCTCGAAAAACCTGTTTCATTGTTTCGGTTGCGGCAAGGGCGGCAACATCTATCACTTCGTCCAGGAGATGGAGACCCTGCCGTTCCCGGAGGCCGTGGAGTGGCTCGCTCGAAAGTTCTCCTTCGAGTTGCACTACGAGGAGTCCCGTCCCGGCGAGGCGAGGTTGTCCGGGATCAAGGCCCGCGTGATCGAGGCCAACGAGGCCGCGGCGACGTTCTTCCACCAGACCCTCATCTCTTCCCCCGAAGCCGCCCAGGCGAGGCAGTACCTCCAGAGCCGGGGCTTCGGGAAAGAGGTGGCCGAGCGCTGGCAACTCGGGTACTCGCCGGGCCGAGATGCACTGTGCCAGCACCTCTTCAAGAAGGGCTTCAAGCAGCCCGAGATCGAACAGGCGGACCTGGCCCGGGTCAGCGAGCGCGATCGCCGCCTCTACGACTTCTTCCGGCAGCGCATCATGTTCCCCACTTGGAACCTGCAGGGGGACGTGATCGCGTTCGGGGCGCGTGCCCTCGGCGATCAGCAGCCCAAGTACCTGAACACCTCGGAAACGCCCGCCTTCGCGAAGTCTCGCGCGATGTACGGCCTCAACAGAGCGAAGTCATCGATCTCGCGGGGCGGTGTCGCGATCGTCGTCGAGGGATACACGGATGTCATCGCGCTTCACGAAGCAGACATCACGGAAGCCGTCGCGACGAACGGAACCGCGCTGGGAGAATCGCATTTCGAACTGCTGAAGAAGTTCGCGGATCGCGCCATCTTGATGTTCGATGCCGATGAAGCGGGTAAGGGTGCAACAGAGCGCGGTTTCGGCATCCATCACCGGATCGGACTCGAGGTGTTGGTGGCGCCGCTGCCGGCAGGTCGCGACCCCGCCGACGTCGTGACCGAGGACGGGCCGGAGGGGATCCGCAAGGTGATCGAGGGAGGACAATCGCTTCTGGAATTCAAGCTCGAACAGACCATCGCGAAGCTTCCGCTCGACACTCCGGAGGCCCGGTCTCACGCCGTGAGGGAGGCGGTCGAGGTGCTAAGGTTGCACCCGGATCCGATCGCCAGACACGAGTACGTCTTCATGGTCGCCTCCCGAGTCGGCGTCGATGCCGACGTCGTGCAAAGAGCGGTAACGGAACGACGGGGGCCGTCGGAATCTGGGGGACCGGCACGGGACAAAGATCGTCGTTTGCCCGGCCACGTGAAAGTTGAACGAGAGGCACTGCTGTTGTTGCTGACACACACTCGCGAAACACGCGATTGGGTGGACGGAGTGGAGGAAGCAAACTTCACGTCGCCGGCCAGACGGGAGCTGTTCCGAGCTGCCCGAGCCATCATCGTCGAGGGAACCGATCCTGCGAGCCTCACCGATCGGTTGTCCCCAGAGGCCCTACCACTGTTCACCGAGATCACCGTGGGGGGCGAGGTTCTACCGGTGGACGAGCTCAAGCCCCGTATCCGAGAGGTCTTCACCCGCCTCAAGGTGTTCCCCCTGGAGCGCGATATCAAGACCCGCCGGGACGCTCTCCACAAGGTGAATCCGGTCGAGGACCCGCAGAAACACGACGAGCTTTTCACCGACCTGGTGCAGCTCGAGGCCCGACGGCGCGACCTACTGCGCCGAGTCGAGGAAGATGACTAGATGCCAGACGTCGTAAAACAGAACGGGAAGCCGGAAGCGGTCGTGGCCGGGGGTCAGGGACCCGTGGGCACCACGCTCGAAGAGGTCCAGAAGATCATCAAGAAGGCGCAGGCCGCCGGGTCCATCACGGCGGCCGATCTTGCCGAAAAGCTGTCCGTCCTCGACCTGACACCCGATGACACCGATGCCGTTTACCAGCGATTGATCGCGCTCACCGTGGAGATCGTGGAGGACGAAGATCTCGCGGACGACGAGGAGGAAGAAGAGAAGGAACAGCCGGCCCCCGATGCCGACGAGGATCGGATGCGCGCGCGGCGCGAGGTCGACATGGCCCTCAAGGCTCCGACGAACGATCCCGTGCGCATGTACCTCAAGGAGATCGGACGCGTTCCGCTGCTCACCGCGCAAGAGGAAGTCAGTCTCGCGCTGCGCATCGAGGCCGGTGAGCTCGCTACCGAGGCGCTCGCCAAGGGCGGCAGCAAACTCAGCGGTGACAAGGTCTTCGAACTGCGCTATCAGGAGCGTGACGGCGGCATGGCGAAGCGGCACCTCGTCGAGGCCAACCTTCGTCTCGTCGTATCGATCGCCAAGCGTTACGTAGGTCGCGGGATGGCGTTCCTCGATCTCATCCAGGAGGGGAACCTCGGGTTGATCCGCGCGGTGGAGAAGTTCGACTACACGAAGGGGTTCAAGTTCTCTACGTACGCGACGTGGTGGATCCGTCAGGCGATCACGCGCGCGATCGCGGATCAGGCGCGGACCATCAGGATCCCGGTGCACATGGTCGAAACGATCAACAAGCTCGTTCGGATCCAGCGCCAGCTTCTTCAGGACCTTGGGCGAGAGCCCACTCCGGACGAGATCGCCACGCAGATGGAGCTCAGTCCCGAGAAGGTGCGGGAGATCCAGAAGATCTCACAAGAGCCGGTTTCCTTGGAGACTCCGATCGGCGAGGAAGAGGACTCGCACCTCGGCGACTTCATCGAGGACTCCGAAGCGGTCGTCCCTCTCGAGCGGGCATCCTTCAAGCTGCTACAGGAACAGCTCGAGTCGGTGCTGCTGACGCTCGCGGGACGCGAGAAGGACGTCATCCGGCTGCGGTTCGGGCTGGTCGACGGTCAGCCGCGCACGCTGGAAGAGGTCGGCAAGAAGTTCGGCGTGACGCGCGAGCGCATCAGACAGATCGAATCGAAGACCTTGTCGAAGCTGC
>JAXDJL010000131.1:0-2685 GCA_034665685.1 Actinomycetota bacterium
TTCAGCATGCTCAAAACCATCCGCGAGTACGCGCTCGAGAAGTTAGAGGAGAACGATGAGACGCCCGATACCAGGGACCGTCACGCAGCTCTGTTCCTGGCCCTCGCAGAGGCCGCGGCCCCCCGCCTGCGCGAGGAGGATCAGGTCGAGTGGCTGGAGACCCTCGACCGGGAACACGACAACATGCGGGCGGCGCTGCGATGGGCGGCAACGAAGGGGGATTCCGAGACCGAGCTCCGGCTCGCGGGTGCCCTCTCACGGTTCTGGGAGTTCAGGGCGCACCTCAGCGAAGGTCAGCAATGGTTGGAGGAAGCCTTGTCCCGAGCACCACACGCACCCCCAGCCGTCAGAGCCGCGTGCCTCGAAGGAGCGGGCATCCTCGCTCGGGGGCAGGGGGAGTACAAGCGCGCGTCCCTTCTCATCGAGGAGGCCATCGGGATCCGGCGCGACCTGGGGGATGTCGGCAAACTCGCCGAGGCGATCAAGAACCTCGGGAACGTGGCGTCCGAACGGGGCGACCACGACTCCGCGCGCCGCTGCTACGAGGAGAGCCTCGAACTCGAGAAACAGATCGGCGATGCACGAGGCGTCGCGGCCGCGCAGAACAACCTGGGGGTGCTGGCGATCCTGCAGAACGACCTGGACCGCGCGTCCGAGCTTCTCGAACAGGCGCTGGCGTTCTTCCGAGGACGATCCGACAAGCAAGGCACCGCGCGCGTGTTGATGAACCTCGGATCGGTGCGAGAAGCACAGGGGAATTACGACGAGGCCGCCGAGATCCTGAAGGAGAGCATCCTGATCATGAAGGAGATCGGGTCGCACTGGGACCTTGCCGACCTCCTCGAACTGATGGGCTCGGTCATGAATGGCCACGGTCGCCATGAAGAGGCAGCGCGCGTCTTCGGGGCCGCTGAGGCCCTTCGAGAGCTGCTCGGAGCACCGGTGCCCCCGGCCGAACGCGACAGTTACGGGCGGCGGATCGCTGCGGTCAAGGAGCGGCTCGACCCCGATACCTTCGCCTCGGCCTGGGCCGAGGGACGGGCCCTCGATGTCGATCAAGCGGTCGAGTTGGTCCTAGCCGGATAGCTGGAGGGGGCCTTGGAGGATTTTTCCGTATTGTACGGAATCTTCTGAGGACGAACCGCCCACCCACCGGGGAGTGCCCTGATGATCACCAGCCGCAACACCGCCCGAGTCGCCCTGTTCACATCGCTGCTGGCCCTCGCCGTCGGCGCGACGACCCTCCCCTCGTCTGCATCACCCGTGTGTCCCGACGAACCGCGAACGACGTGCGGCGGACGGATCTTTCCGGAGGCCCAGGACACGGTGGCGTTCGTGCAGCACGACTCCGGCGAGTACGAGGACGGGATCAAGGCCCTCGCCAAGGAGTTCCCGCGCTTCGTCAAGGTCACGAACTTCACCAAGCTCCTCGATAACAAGGCGAAATCGTTCGACGGCCGCCCGCTGTGGCTCATCGAGATCACCGACTTCGACGCGCCGGAGGAGGGCAAGGTCCCGGTGATGGTGTCGTTGTCGGTCCACGGCGCGGAGCGCGCCGGCCTCGAGGGAGGCGCCCGCTACATGGAGGACCTCGCTCGATGGGCGGCCGGTGACCCCGACGAGCCGGAGCGAAAGCTACGGAATGGCACCGACCCGGACTCCGTCGCCGTCCCCATCTCCAAGGTCATGAAGAAGGTGCACCTCTACGTCGCCGACATCAATCCGGACGGCTGGGCTGCTGGTGACGTTCAGAACGGCGGCGTGTTCATGCGAGCCAACGGGAACGGAAGCGACCTGAACCGGCAGTTCCCCACCACGGGATGGTTCGACGTCGGTCGCCCGGCCGCTCTCAGCGAGCCGGAGGCGGCCGCTTGGGATCGACTGGCGCGACGCATCAAGCCCGCGATCACCACGGACATCCACGGCGAGCTCACCTCCGAACAGAACGCGTTCGCCGACATGATGTATCCCGCCGGACAGTGGAACCCGGTGGAGCAGATGCAGCACGCGCGCCTCGCGCAGCACATGAAATCGAATGTCGAGCGCTACTTCGAGGAGGAGGGAGTCTCCGCGGGCACCGCGAGCGGCGTGGCGGGGATGAAGCCGGCTCAGTTCGCTACCGGCTTCGATGTCGTGGGATACGACGACTCCGGCTTCATGGGCGACTACTTCACACAGTTGGGCGCCGTGGACATGGACGTCGAGCACTTCCTGTCCCACATGGTCCCGAACTCGGAGTGGGCCGCGCCCCTCGAGCAGGCACACATCGCGGCGGTCAGAGGTGAGATCGAAACACTCATCGTCGAGGCGACGGTCACGCACGACATCGACGTCAGCCTCAAGTTGGGTCGCGCCGGCTACGCGTACGACCCGAAGATCATCACCAGCGCAGACGGATACGGCGGACCCAAGCCTCCGGAGGGCATCGACCCCCGGCCGTACCGATCCACCCGCATGCGTTACTTCCGAGATCTATCCCGGAAAGCGACCAGGCCCCTCCGCAAGGTGTGGGCGGAAGACCTCGCTCACGACAGGTTGGGCGGACTGGAGACGTTCGTCGTCGCGGATAACCCATGGCCGCGCAACTCGCGCGGGAAGAAGATCGGCACCGCGCGGCGCGTGAGGGCACTGAAGCGTTTCGTCAAGAACGGGGGGAACCTCATCCTGACCGATCGAGCGGTGCGC
>JAXDJL010000132.1:0-7966 GCA_034665685.1 Actinomycetota bacterium
CCGGCCCCCAGGATCAGCACCTTGGGCTTCGTGCCGGGCCGCACCTCATCTTCATCCTCGTACGTCGAGTAGTGATACGGGGTCGCGGCCTCGAACTCGGCCGCGCAGGTATCGACCGTCTTGTAGACGGGCCTGATCCCGAGCTCCAGCCGGCGGGCTCTCACCTCGGAAGGCTGCGCGTGAAGAGTTCGCGCGATCAGCGCGTCGGAGAAACCCAGACGCTTCGCGTAGCGCAGCTCCGTCTCGGGGAACGACTCCAGGTCGGCCGTCTCGGAGATGGCCTTTCGCATGCGCGCCAGCTCGGCGATGCGCGCGACGACCCACGGATCGATCGTGGAGACCTCGGCCACGTGCTCCACGCTGACGCCTCGGAACAACGCCTCCTCCACCACGTGGAGGCGACCTTCCGTCGGCACGCCCAGCGTCTCCTCGACCTCCTCATCCGAGAGGTGCGATGCGTAACCGCCCAGCCCGACGAGGTCCTGCTCGAGGGATCGGAAGCCCTTCTGCAGGGCCTCGACGAAGCTCCGGCCGATGGCCATCACCTCACCGACGGACTTCATCTTCGTCCCCAGCCTCGGGTCGGCGCCGGCGAACTTCTCGAACGTCCAGCGCGGGATCTTGACGACGACGTAGTCGATCGAGGGCTCGAACGAAGCGGGGGTCTTCTTCGTGATGTCGTTCGGTATCTCGTCCAGCGAGTAACCGACGGCGAGCTTCGCCGCGATCTTGGCGATCGGGAACCCGGTCGCTTTGGAAGCGAGAGCGCTCGAGCGGGAGACCCGCGGGTTCATCTCGATCACGACGCGGCGTCCGGTCTCCGGGTGGACCGCAAACTGCACGTTCGATCCCCCCGTCTCGACGCCGATCGCCCGCATCACCGTCGCCCCGTCGTCGCGCATCGCCTGATACTCGACATCGGTCAGCGTCATCGCCGGCGCAACGGTGATCGAGTCACCTGTGTGAACACCCATGGGATCGAGGTTCTCGATCGAGCACACGACGACCACGTTGTCCTTGACGTCGCGCATCAGCTCGAGCTCGAATTCCTTCCATCCTTCGATCGACTCCTCGACGAGAACCTCGCCGATGGTCGACAGACGGAGACCTTCTCGGACGATCGTCCGCAGCTGATCGGGGTCGCGGACGACGCCGGACCCCCCGCCACCCATCACGTACGAGGGCCGGATGACGACCGGATAACCGAGTCCTTCGGCCGCGGCCAGGGCTTCGTCGACGGAGTACGCAAAGGTCGAGCGCGGAAGGTCGAGGCCGGCCTCGGTCATCGTTTCCTTGAAAAGGCGGCGGTCCTCGGCGCGACGGATCGATTCGACGCCCGCGCCGATCAGCTCGACGCCGTGGGCCTCGAGGATCCCCGACAGAGCCAGGTCCATGGCGACGTTGAGGCCGGTCTGCCCGCCCATGGTGGGAAGCACCGCGTCCGGCTTCTCGACCTCGATGATCTTCGCCACGTATTCGGGAGTTATCGGTTCGATGTACGTCGCCGAGGCGAATTCCGGGTCGGTCATGATCGTCGCCGGATTCGAGTTGACGAGCACGACCTCGAACCCCTCGGCCTGCAGCACCTTGCACGCCTGGACCCCCGAGTAGTCGAACTCCGAGGCCTGCCCGATGACGATCGGCCCGGAGCCGATGACGAGGATCTTGTGAAGGTCGGAACGCTTAGGCATTGGTCTCCTTAAGCGTCATCGAACGCCATGAACTCGATGCTGTTGCCCGCGGGATCGCGAGTGAAGCAGCGGTGCCGTCCGGGGATCGTGCGCGCCTGCTCGATGTGACAGCCCGCGGCGCGAAGGCGAGTGACGAGAGCATCGAAATCTTCGACGACGAGTCCGAAGTGTGCGGACTGCGGAGGGTTGTGCTCATCGACCGACACGTGGACCTGCTGGTCGCCCACGCGGAACCAGCCCCCCTCGGATCGGGTGCCGTCGGGCTTCTCGAGTCGTTCCAGCCCCAAGACGTCCTGATACCAGGCGAGGACGTCGTCTTCCAGCTCCACCGGAGTCGTCACGTTCACGTGGTCTAAACGAACAACGCTGTGCCACTCCTCCACTAGCTGCCGGTGCTCCCTTTTGCCTCGGCCTTGCGCTTATCGCGCTCGCGCTTCTTGCGCTGCCGATCCTTCTTCCACCTTGCTCTCTTGCGATCCCCTCTTCCCATGCGCTCTTCCTTTCCTCAAACGCTCACGTGCGTGTCGGTCACCTCAAAGGTCTTCATCAGCTGCCTGAAATCGTGGAACAGATACCTGGAATCGTGAGGACCCGGCGCGGACTCGGGATGGTACTGGACGCTGTACGCCACCCCGGGGAGCGCCAGCCCCTCGACCGTTCCATCGTTGAGGTTCACGTGGGTCAGTTCGGCGGCGGTCTCCTGCAGCGAGTGCGGCTCGACCGCGAATCCGTGGTTCTGACAGGTGATCTCGACGCGATCGTGGCCGGTCCGCTTCACCGGGTGATTTCCGCCGCGATGACCGAACGGGAGCTTGAAAGTGCGGGCGCCGACCGCCAGACCCAGGATCTGATGACCGAGGCAGATACCGAAGACGGGGAGCCGCCCGAGGACCGACCGCACCGTCTCGACCCCGTACGTCACGGGCTCGGGATCCCCGGGGCCGTTCGAGAGGAACAGTCCCTGATACCCGCCTTCGAGGATGACGTCCGCGCTGGTCCGAGCAGGCAGGACCGTAACGTCGCAACCGGAGGCGACCAGGAGGTCGAGGATGTTGCGCTTGAGCCCGAAGTCGAGCGCCGCCACCCTGAACCGCTCGTCGTCTGCCGGCGGCTCGAGCGCCGGGGCGATTCCCCGCGCCTCCAACTCCGCCGGGCCCCATGAGTACGGCTCTCGGGTCGATACCTCGGCCGCCAGGTCTAGTCCGACCATGCTGCGCGACGCCCGAGCGCGATCCACCAGCTCGGATCCGTCAAGAACCTCGTCGGAGATGGCTCCTCGCATCGCACCCTGATCCCGGATGTGGCGAGTGAGACGGCGGGTGTCGACCTCGGCTATCCCCGGGATCCCATGCCGGATCAGATAATCGTCCAGGGACCCGTTGGCGCGCCACGACGAGTACGTCTCTGACAGGTTGCGCACAACGAACCCCGCGACCCACGGGCGCGGGGCCTGCTCGTCCTCCGCATTGACTCCGGTGTTGCCGATCTGCACCGCGGTCATCGTCACGATCTGGCCGTGGTACGAGGGATCGGTCAGCACCTCTTGATAGCCCGTCAAGCTGGTGTTGAAGCACACCTCACCCGTGAACGTCCCGTGAGCGCCGAAGCCGGCCCCCCGGAAGATGGTTCCATCCTCCAGCGCCAGCGTTGTAACCCTGAGCCCTCTAGTCACGCGCTCACCTCACTCGTCACGGCACCGTCGCGCACCGTCTGTCGACCCTCGAAGAACGTGTGCCGTACGCGCCCGCGGACCGACGCCCCTGTGAATGGGGTGTTCCGCGATAGAGAGTGGAACGCGGCCGGATCGACCACCCATTCCTCGGCGTCATCGAACACGACGATGTTCGCCGCGCCGCCCGCCGAGAGAGAGCCGTGCCGGTCCAGGCCGAGCAGCTCTGCCGGACGAGACGACATGCATCCGATCAACTCGGGGAGAGTCAACGTCCCCGGTTCCACGAGGTGCGTTATCCCCAGTGCAAGCGCCGTCTCCAAACCCACCAAGCCGGGGGGAGCGAACTCGAATTCCTGATCCTTCTCCTCGATCGCGTGCGGAGCGTGATCGGTTGCGATCGCATCGATCGTCCCGTCGGCTAGTCCCTCGATCACCGCCAGACGATCCTCCTCGGCTCGCAGCGGTGGATTCACCTTCGCGTTGGGGTTGTAGCTGCGAAGCTCGTCATCGGTCAATGCGAAGTGGTGAGGCGTCGCCTCGGCCGTAACCGCCAGGCCCTCGGCCTTGGCTCGCCGAACGAGCTCGACGGTCCCCCGCGTCGAGATGTGGAGGAGGTGGAGCTTGCAACCGGTTAACCGCGCCAGCGCAATGTCGCGCGCCGCCATGAGCTCCTCCGCCTCGGAGGGAACGCCCCTAAGCCCGAGCGCCGAAGACGCATCGCCTTCATGCATCTGTCCGCCGGCCGCGAGCGCAGCGTCCTCACAATGCTCCGCGTAGATACCGTCGAACGCAAGCAAGTACTCCATCACCCGTCGCACGAAGAGCGAGTCCTGAACGCCCCTGCCGTCATCGGTGAAGAGCCGTACCCTCGCAACGGATCGCGCCATCTCACCGATGTCTGCCATCTTCTCGCCGCGCTGCCCCCTGCTGAGCGCACCGGCGGGAACCACCTCGACCAGCCCCGCCTCGCGGCCCAAAGCCCAAACCTTCTCGACGATCGCCGCGTTGTCGGCAACCGGGTCGGTGTTGGGCATCGCGCAGACCGCCGTGAAACCTCCGGCGGCCGCGGCGGCCGACGCGCTGGCGATCGTCTCCTCGTCCTCGCGTCCGGGCTCGCGCAGGTGGGTGTGCATGTCGACGAGCCCCGGAGCCACGACGGAGCCGCTTACGTCGAGGATCTCGGCCGCCTCGGTGGTGACGGAGCCGATCTCCGCTACGGAGTTACCGTCGATCAATACATCGGCCACCTCGTCGCGACCCGATCGCGGATCGATGACGCGGCCGCCCTTCAAGAGCACGCTCATACGTCCATCTCGCTATCGGCGTCGGGGCCGCCCAGCATCAGGTAGAGCAAGCTCATCCGCACGGCGAGCCCGTTCGCGACCTGTCCCAGGATGATCGAGCGCGGGAGCTCGGAAACGTCGGCCGCGATCTCCACTCCCCGGTTCATGGGTCCCGGGTGCATCACGAGCGCGTCGTGCTTCATGCGAGCGACTCGCTTCGAGTCGAGCCCCCAGTTGGCTGCGTACTCACGAAGGCTGGGGAAGAGTTGCTCGGACTGTCGCTCCTGCTGCACGCGGAGCAGATAGCAGATATCGAGATCGCCGATCACGTCATCGAAGTCGTAGGAGATGGAAGCGCCCCAGCCGGCTGCCTGCGGGGGGATCAAAGTGGGCGGCCCCACCAGGGTCACCTCGGCCCCCATCGTCACGAGCCCCTTCACGTTGGAGCGCGCCACCCGTGAGTGCAGCACGTCGCCCACGATCCCGACCTTCAGCCCCTCGAAGTCCTTCAGGTGCTCTCGGATCGAGAACAGGTCCAGCAAAGCTTGCGTCGGATGCTCGTGAGCACCATCGCCCGCGTTGATCACGCTCGCCTCGACCCACTTGGACAGCTGGAGCGGCGCGCCCGAGGAACCGTGGCGGACGATGATCGCGTCGACGCCCATCGCCTCGAGCGTCCACGCCGTGTCCTTGAACGACTCGCCCTTCGACACACTGGACTTCGAGTCGGCCGAGAAATTGATGACGTCGGCCGACAGGCGCTTCGCCGCCAGCTCGAACGAGATCCTCGTCCGCGTGGACGCCTCGTAGAAGAGATTGCAAACGGTGCGGCCCCGCAGCGTGGGGAGCTTCTTGATCGGACGCGACGTCACCTGTTGCAGCGACTCCGCGGTGTCGAGGATCTTCGTGATGTCCTCGCGACTCAACTGGTCCATCGACAGGAGATGTTTGATCACCGTTCGTACCCTCCGATCAGGACCGCGTCCTCGCCGTCGATCTCCTTGACGTGCACCTTCACAACCTCGTCTGCCGATGTGGGCAGGTTCTTCCCCACATGGTCGGCTCGGATGGGTAGCTCCCTGTGCCCGCGGTCGACCAGGACGGCCAGCCGGATGGCGCGCGGCCGGCCGAGGTCGAGCACCGCGTCGAAGGCCGCACGGATCGTGCGGCCGGTGTACAGCACGTCGTCGACCAGGACCACCACGCGTCCGTCGAGATCGGCGGGGACGGTGGTCGATTCCAGGCTTCGGGGGCTGCGGAGGGCGACGTCGTCGCGGTAGAGGGCCACATCCAGTGCGCCGGACGGCAGATCGACGCCCTCGAACTCTGCGATCGCCGCCGCGATCCTGTCCGCGAGCGGCGCTCCTCTCGTCCGGATGCCGACGATCACGAGGTCCTCTGTTCCCTTGTTGCGCTCGACGATCTCGTGAGCGATCCGAAGGAGGGCGCGGCGCACCTCGGGCTCGGTCATGACCTGGGCCTTGAGCTGGAAGGATGCCTCGTCCGAGCGGAGCGATCGAAGGTTGTCCGCCATCAAAAAACGCCTCCCCTGTCTGGGGAAGCGTTCGCGCTCGGGTACGGCAAGATCACTGCTCCTTCCCGGCCTCGCAGGGCCGGTTTAAAGGGTTTGAGCCACCCTACACCGCGCGGGTTACAAGGCGTCAATGACCGCCCGGCAAAAACGCTTCGAAGACGCCTTCAGCGCATAACTTGACTCAAGACGAGCCCCGAGGAAGCCGAACGGATTGGGCCACCAACCATGGAAAGGGGGAACGTGCGCCGAGTCGTCTTGACCCAAGGTCCCCGGGTCCGACGCGGGCTCCTCATGACGCTCGTCGTCGTGATGCCGCTCATCTTCCTCGTGGACGTCCTGAACGACCCCGTCAACACGCCGAAGCTGGCCTTCCTCATCGCGATCGTGTCGCTCACCCTCGCGGTCAGGGCCGTCGAGTTCGCCTGCGGCCGGAGCGGCGATGGCTCCGGTGGCCTCCTCGTGCCCGCGCTGGCCGTCGTGCTCCCGCTCGGCATCGCATGGCTCCTCTCTCCCTATCGCGGCTGGGCGCTCCTCGGGCAGTACAACCGCTACCAGGGCTTCCTTCCGTACCTCGTATTGGCCGCGTTCGGGTTGCTCGCCGCGGAGGCGTTCCGAGGGCGCGCCCTCACCCTGGCGTGGGCTCTCCTGATAGCCGGGGCCGGGGCGGGCGCCTACGCGCTGCTGGAGACCTTCGGTCTGTCGCCGTTCATCTGGAATGCGGGCGGAGGCGCGAAGACGTTGGGCCTGACGCAGGCTTCGTCGACGCTGGGCAACCCGAACTTCGCCGGGGGTTTCATGTGCGTGGTCGTACCCGTCGGTGTGGGTGTATGGCTAACCGACCGAGAGAGACGCGACCGGGCCTCCGTGTGCCTGGCGCTCACCGTGGTCGGCTGGCTCGTGTCCTTCAGCCAGGGGGCGTGGCTCGCCGGAGCCGCGGGACTGGCCGTAACGCTCGGGATCGTGCTGGCACCCCGGCTTCCCTGGGCGAGGGTCGCAGGCTTCGCCATCGCGGCGCTCCTCGCCGTCGCCGGCGTCGGCGTCGTCATCGCGGCGATGGTGGGGGGACCTCACGACGGCGATCGCACCACCGCCGATGTGCGCGCCTGGGCGTGGGAAGCGGCCATCGACATGACCGCAGATCACCCGGTGGTGGGGCGCGGGCCGAACTCGTTCGCCGTCGAGGGGATCCAGCACCGCACCAAGGACGAGGGGATACAGGCCGATTACCAGACCGACGACCCCCACTCGGTGTTCTTCTCCTACCTCACCGCAGCCGGCGTGCTGGGCGGACTGGGCTTCGTGATCCTGGCCGGGTGGATCATCCGGCGCGCGCTGACGGTCGGTTCCGAAGCCCCACTGGCCGCAGCTTTCGCAGGGGCCGCGGTGGCCTACCTCGCACAGAGCCTGCTCAGCTTCGACGAGCTATCCACGAGGTTGGCTCTGTGGACGGCCCTGGCGGGACTGGCCGCAACGCTTCCCAGGCACCTAGATGCGACGATCGGATCTCGAGTCCCGGCACCTCGGGCCGACGACGACCACGGCCCTCCCACCCTCTCGCGCGTAGTGGCGCTGCTGGCCGCGGCCGTGGTGCTCGTCTCCGGTTGCTGGTACGCGGGGACGATCATGGTTGCCGACCGCCACTACCTGAGGGGCGTACGTGCCGCACAAGACAACCTCGCGGAGGAGGCGGTCGATGCATTCGACGCCGCGATCGCGGTGCGGCCCGATCACTACTACCGCGCGAACGCAGGAAACAGGATCGGTGAGCTCGGCGCGCGCCGTGATG
>JAXDJL010000133.1:0-6332 GCA_034665685.1 Actinomycetota bacterium
CCCGGCCTCGTTCCTAACCCGGTCTGCGTAATGCGTGAGGAAGTAAGGGTCGTATTGGGGGGCGGAACGGACCGTGGTTTGTCCCGCCAGGACCCGGATCAAGTCGCACCCTCCATCGCGAAGCGCGCGCGCGACCTCGATGGCGTCGGAGACGTTCACTCCTTTCCGGGCCCAATCGCTGGCCGTGAGCGCCACGCAGACGGGCAGGCCCTCCGCGCGCACCGCGCTGAGGATCGCGAGTGGGAAGCGCAGCCGGTTGGACGCATTCCCACCGAACCGATCGTCTCGGTGATTCGTGAGGGGCGAAAGGAAACTGCCTAGCAGGTAACCGTGGCCCATGTGGATCTCGATCATTTGGAAGCCGGCCGCCTTCGCCACGTTGGCGGCGGAACGGAACTCGTGCATGACGCTCTCGATGCCCGCTTCATCGAGCTCCGATGCGGGATCGCTGTGGGACGAATACCGCTGCTCCGAAGCCGCCACGAGGGGCCACGCCTCCGCAGGCGGAAGAGCAACGTCGGTCACGAGATGGCGCGGCCGGGTTGAACCGCGCGGCCCCGAGTGGTTGAGGGTCACGGCAACGATGGCGTCAGAGCGATCGCGTACCCGGGTTAGCTCCGAGGCCCAGGTCCTCTGTTGCTCGTCGGTGTAAAGACCCGAGCACCCTGGAGTGATGCGCCCTCGTTCGGATACCGCAACCGTGTCGGTGAACAGGATCCCGGCCCCCGAGACGGCCAAGTCACTCAGCGTCCCCGGCGGGGGGACGCCGTTTAGTGCGGCATAGGTGGGGCGGGCGGCGACGACCACCCTGTTCGGTGTCTCGAGGCTGCCGACGGCCACGGGTGCGAGGGCCGGCGGGGCGGCAACCATCCGCGGCGTGCCGCCCTCGGGGGCCGAGAACCAGCGGTCGACGTCGCCGACGAACTCCGCGTCCCGCACCCGCAGATCGTCGTAATCGACGCGTCCGCTCCGCGACAAGAGGTGGAACGCGAATTGCAGCGGTTCCATGTGTTGGTAGTGACGCGTGCTCTCGAAGTAGATCTGACTCTGGCGGGCCGCTTCCTGCAGACGTTCGACGCGCGGTTTGCGCTCGAGCTCGTAGTCGATCAGCGCGGGATCGAGCTCGTCGTGGGTCTCCAGAGCTTGGACGAGTGCGATGGAGTCCTCCATCGCCATCTTGGTGCCCGAGCCGATCGAGAAGTGCGCCGTGTGAGCCGCATCGCCGACCAGCTCGACGTTCCAGTGATGCCAGCTCTTGTTCTTGAGCGTCACGAATTGGATCCAGCGCGATGCATTGGACATCAGTGCATGACCCCGCAGGTCCTCTCGGAACAGATCCTGGCAGTAGTTGATGCTCCCTTGCTCGTCCACCGAGTCCAGGCCGGCCGCCCGCCACGACTCCTCATCGCATTCCACGATGAAAGTGCTCATGCGCCCATCGAACGGATAGGCATGGGCTTGGAAGAAGCCGTGCTCGTTGCTCCGGAACGCGAACGTGAAAGAGTCGAAGACACGATCCGTTCCGAACCAGATGTAGCGAGAGCGTCCTGTCTTGAAGGTCGGCCGGAAGACTTCGGAGTGGGCCTCTCGCACCGTGCTCCTGACCCCGTCCGCAGCCACAACCAAGTCGTAGTCACCCAGCTCCGCCAGATCCGTAACCTCGCGCTCGAACTCCATGTTGACGCCGACATCGGCGCAGCGTTCCTGGAGCAGAGCGAGAAGAGCCTTGCGCGCGATACCGGAGAAAGGCTGGCCCTTGCAACGAACGATCTGGTCGAGGTAGCGGACGTCGATCGCGTCCCAGATGATGAAACGGTCGATGATTTCGTTGTACGTCTTGTAGTCGGCCTCGCGGAACGACGTGAGGGTTCGATCGGAGAACACGACACCCCATCCGTATGTTGCATCGGCCGTGTTGCGCTCCAAGAGATCCACGTCATGTTCCGGCAGCGACTTCTTCAGCAGCAGGGAGAAATAGAGTCCCGCCGGCCCCCCTCCGACGACGGCGACTTTCATGTCACACCGTCCGCCAGAACGTCCTGAAGCCGGTCGACCTGCTCGATGTCCGCAACGGCGGGGAGAAGAACGAGCTCGTCGCAGCCGGCCTCCGCGTAGCCCCTGACGAATTGGGCGATCGCCTGCGGGGTGGACAACATCCCTTCCGCGATCCTCTCGGCGAAGGGGCCGGTGAAGGCGTAGTAGTCGCGCATGTAAGCGCGACCCCGTTCGACGACGTCTTCATCCCCGAGAGCGAAATAGGCCTGAGCCCACAGGAGCGGGGACCCAGTACGTCCCAGATCGATCCACGCGGTCCGCGTCTTTGCCGCCGCTCGCTCGAAGGTCCGCGGCGGGCCACCACCGTGAACGTACCCGTCGGCGTAGCGCGCGATCCGGAAGTGGGTCATGTCACTCAACCCGCCGACGAGGAGCGGGGGACCGTGTCCCGACGATGTCATCCTTGCGACCTCTTCGCGCTCCCAAGCCAGACGGAGCTCGACCAACTGATCGGTAAGGCGCTGCCCTCGATCCTTGGTCGGGATCCCGATAGCGGTGTAGTCGTCGAGACGAGCCCCCACGCCAAGGCCGAGCGTGAACCTCCCATGCGAGATCGCGTCGAGCGTCGCGGTCTCCTTCGCCAGAAGTGCCGTGTTCCGAAGAGGACCGATAACGACCATCGTCACGAGACCTACGCGCTGCGTCACGCTCGCCGCAAGCCCAAGAGTCGAGAGGGGTTCGTAGGAGTCGTAGCGAGGGCGATCCACAACACCCAGGCTCGAGAAGGTGCCGGCGTCGGCGCGTTCCGCCCATTCGATCAGCAGCTCGGGCGGGGTATTGGGCACCGCGCTCGGCAACCCGATGCCGACCCTCATCGCCCTCCTCATGGTGATCTGAACTGGCGACCTAAGTTAGTCCATCGGTCCCGGGCCTCGCCGTCAGTTAGCTTTGGTCGATGGACCTCCCCGATCCCGCAGACTTCCTTGGGCTGGAAGCCCTTCTGACCGACGAAGAGCGGATGATCCGCGACTCGGTTGCAAGGTTCGTGGAAGCGAGGGTTCTCCCCGGCATCGAGAAGTGGTTCGAGGCTGCAGAGTTCCCTCGGGAGGTCGCGCAGGAGTTGGGCTCCCTAGGCCTCCTCGGCATGCATCTCTCGGGGTACGGATGTGCCGGAACCAATGCCGTTGGGTACGGCCTCGCATGCATGGAGCTCGAAGCGGGGGACAGCGGCTTCAGGAGCTTCGTCTCGGTGCAGGGAAGCCTCGCGATGTTCCCGATATGGAAGTACGGCTCCGAGGAACAGAAGGAGCAGTGGCTTCCTCCGATGGCGGCGGGAGAGGCGATCGGTTGCTTCGGGCTGACCGAACCGGACCGGGGGAGTGACCCCGCCGGCATGCGGACCTCGGCGAAGCGCGACGGCGCGGATTGGGTCCTCAACGGAAACAAGATGTGGATCACGAGCGGCGGGATCGCCGACGTCGCGGTCGTCTGGGCGCGTACCGATGAAGGGATACGTGGCTTCCTCGTCCCACGTGGGACGAGCGGCTTCACGACGCGCGACATCCATCGGAAGCTGTCGCTTCGAGCGTCCGTAACTTCTGAGCTGATCCTGGAGGACTGCCGATTGCCGGAGGATGCCGTCCTCCCCGGAGTGATCGGGATGCGTGGCCCCCTCTCATGCCTCAACGAGGCGCGCTTCGGCATCGTGTGGGGAGCCATGGGAGCGGCTCGCTCCTGTTATCTGACCGCCCTCGAATACTCCAAGACCCGCGAGCAGTTCGACCGCCCGATCGGGGGCTTCCAGCTAACGCAGGAGAAGCTCGTGAACATGCTCGTGGAGCTGAGCAAGGGCACGCTGCTGGCCCTGCACCTCGGCCGGTTGAAAGACGAAGGCAAGCTGGCGCCTCAGCAGGTCAGCCTCGGCAAGCTGAACAACGTGAGGGAGGCGCTCGCCATCGCGCGCGAAGCCCGGACGGTGCTCGGGGCGAACGGGATCACGCTCGAGTACCCGATCATCCGGCACATGAACAACCTCGAGTCGGTGCTGACCTATGAGGGCACGAGCGAGATACACACGCTGATCCTGGGCGAAGCGATCACGGGGTTGGCGGCCTACCGCTGATGTCCCCATTCCGCGCGACGCCCGGTATCACCGAGGACTGGTCGCATTTCCGCTTCGAGGTTGCGGACGGGATAGCGCGGCTCACCTTCGATCGGCCCGACAAGTTGAACGCGCTCACGTTCGACGTCTATGCGGACTTGAGAGATCTCCTGCGTGAGTTGCCCCACCGCGACGACGTGCGCGTCCTGGTGATCACGGGCAGCGGCCGGGGGTTCTGTTCCGGCGGAGACGTGCACGAGATCATCGGAGAGCTCCTGAAGAAGGAAGCCGGCGACCTGCTCGACTTCACGCGCATGACCGGCGCGGTCGTTCAAGGGATGCGGGAGTGTCCCATACCGATCGTCGCGTCGATCAACGGCATCGCCGCGGGGGCCGGGTCGGTCATCGCACTCGCTGCAGATTTCCGCGTGTTCGCCCGCTCTGGATCGCTGGCGTTCCTCTTCACCAAGGTAGGGCTGGCGGGGGCGGACATGGGCGCCGCCTACCTCCTCCCGCGCATGATCGGTCTATCCAAGGCGACCGAGCTGCTGATCCTGGGAGAGGGCCTCGACGCGGAACAGTGCGACCGGCTCGGCCTTGCGTACGCGGTGGTCGACGACGATCGCCTCGCGGCGACGACCGACGAGCTCGCAACCAGACTGAGCTCCGGTCCATCTCTCGCGTACGCCAACACGAAGGCTCTCTTGTCGCGCGAGCTCGACATGGATCTCTCCGGCGCCATCGAACTGGAGGCGATGACCCAGGCTCTTCTGATGACGAGCGCGGATCACGCCGAGTTCTACAAGGCGTTCAACGAGGGCAGGGATCCGAAATGGACGGGCCGGTGACGAGCCCCCACGAGATCGTCAATCCAGACTCTTTAGCGCCGCCGGTCGGCTTCTCTCACGCGGTGGTCGCTGCCCCCGGAAGGACCGTGTATCTCGGGGGCCAGACGGGGCACGACGCGATCGGAACCCTCGTCGGGCCGGGTCTCGTCGAGCAGTTCCGGCAAGCCTCATCAAACGTGGCCACGGCACTAGCCGCGGCCGGCGGACAACCGGAGCACATCGTGTCGATGCAGATCTACGTCACCGACGTGTCCGACTACCGTAAATCTCTGACTGCATTGGGCGAGGCGTACCGCGAGGTGTTCGGACGCCACTATCCGGCCACGGCGCTCTTCGGCGTGAGTGAGCTCTTCGACCCAGATGCCAAGGTCGAGCTGGTCTGCACCGCGGTCATCCCCGAAGCCTGACCTACCGATACAGCTCTCGAGCGATCACCTCGCGCTGGATCTCCGACGTACCTTCGTAGATGCGCGTCGACCGCACCTCTCTGTAGAGGTGCTCCAAGAGGTGCCCTCGTTCTAACCCGCGGGCTCCAAAGATCTGCAGGGCCGCGTCGATCACGAACTGAGCTGTCTCGGTCGCGTACAGCTTGGCGATCGCAGAAGCCTTCGTGACCGGCTCTCCCATGTCATAGGCGCCGGCGGCTTCGTACACCAGCAAACGCGCAGCCTTGGTCCGCGCCGCCGCCTCGGCGAGTGGATGCGACACCGCTTGGAAATCGCGGAGCGGCTTCCCGAACGATTCGCGTGTCCCGGCGTATGCGACCGCCGCATCGAGCGCGGCCTGTGCCATCCCTACGGCGAACGCCCCCACGCTGGGGCGGAAGAGGTCGAGGGTTCGCATCGCAACGCCAAAGCCCTTGTCCACCTCACCCAAGACGTGATCGTCGGGGACGAAAACACCCTCGAGCTGCACGGTCCCGATCGCATGAGGCGACAACAGGTCGAGAGGTTCTCCTCCGACCCCGTCCGTGTCGGCAGGCACTGCGAACGCGGTCACTCCTCGGGTCCCGGCCCCCTCGGTCGTGCGAGCGAAGATCGTGTAGATGTCGGCGTCGGGGGCGTTCGAGATCCATTTCTTCTGGCCCGTTAGGACGTAGCCACCGTCGGTCCGCTCGGCGTTGAGCGTCAGCCGGCCGGCGTCGCTTCCGGCCTCCGGCTCGGTGAGCGCGAAAGCCGCGACGGCTTCACCCTGCGCCACGCGCGGGATCCATTCGCGCCGGAGTTCCTCCCGGCCCGCTTGCAAGATCGGGTACGCGCCGAGGCCCTGCAGCGCGAGCGCCGTCTCGGCCTCAGTGGACCCCTGTGCCAGGCCCTCCCGCAACAAGCAAAGGACCGCAGCCGACGCCTCGCCGGTTCCCGTCCCGCCCAGTTCTTCGGGAAAGATCC
>JAXDJL010000134.1:0-3813 GCA_034665685.1 Actinomycetota bacterium
GACCCTCACGATCACGATCCCTGCAGCCCGTGCTACGGCGCCTTCGCAGGGGGAGAACGAGGGCGAGGACTAGTCAGCAATAACTAGGCCGAGGCTATTTCCTTAGTCTGGTGAATCGGAGAAACTAGTCCGATATGGGTCCATTATCTGGGATCGCGGGCGGTCATTCGTGACCCCTCCTGTGATGAAAAAGATCGCTTTCCTCCCGCTGATCGCGGCGATAGCCGGTCTCCTATATCTGCCGTTCTACGGACAAAAGGACCTTGGTCAGATGGAGGTGCAGGCTCTGGCCGGACGCGTCGAAGTCGTGCGCGACGGTGAGGTGACCCGCGTGGGAGACACGGCCGAGATCGAGGTAGGTGACCTCATCCGAACTTCCGAGGATGGTGCGGCGAAACTTCGTCTCGTCGCCGACCGCAAAGCGTGGCTACAGAGCGAGAGCAGCGTTCTGGTGACCGGGACGAAGACCCTCGAGAGCCGTTCCGGCAGCCTGCTTGCCGAGTCCTTGGTCGATCCCATCGGTCTCACCTTCGGCGACGTGAAGGTCGAGGCAGGCCGGGGCCGTTTCCGCATCGATCAGTTCTTCGGCTCGACCCGCGCGTCCAGCTTCAAGGGCACGTGGCAGCTGTCGACTCCAGGGCAGGCGCCCCTTCGCCTGTCCTCGTTCTTCCAGGCTTCGGTCCCGGCCGGACAGCTTCCTCGGGCGCCGCGGCCTTACCAGTTGGACGCGAAGGATCCATGGGACTCGGTGCAGTTCGATTTCCTGGCTCGCGTGCTGAAGTTGGAAGAGGATCTCGAAGCGCGCGCCGCCGCGCTGTCCACGCAACTGAGATCGAGCCGTCCCGGTCTCTCGTACTTCGCGTCTCTCGCGGGCCAAGACGTGGGGTTCATGCATCGATATCTCAAGCGGCCGACGGGCGACCTTCTGATCGGCTTCACGGTGGCGCAGACGTCGAGGAAAGGTCTGCCCATCAGGTCGGCTATCGAAAGGGCTTTCGAGTTGTCCGATCAGGGGGGCCGGTGGGGTGTCGTCGCCGAGATCATGCGCGCGAGAGACTCGGTGCTGGTCACGCAGTTGGATCGTCTGCTGGTTGGAACCGGGATCATCGCGGGAACCGGCTCGAGCGACTCACAGCCGGTGTTCGCCCTGACCGCTCCGGGCGAGATCGGCCCGAACGGACCCCTCGACGTGGCTACGGAGGGCGATGACCCCATCGATCCGGACCCCGGCGATACGGGGTCGGATCCTCAGCCGCCGGATGACGGAGGGCCGCCAGACGATGGTGGACCGCCGGACGACCCCGACGATCCTCCGCCGTGCGACAACGACGCTGAGTGTGCCGCGCAGGACATCATCGATAACCTGCCCCCGGCATCTCCGTCGCCATCGCCTTCTCCTACGGACGGTGGCCTGTTGGACGGTGCTCTGTGAACCGATGAGCGAAGGATTGATCCTCGTGGCCGAAGACGACCCCAGCGTTCGGTTGACCCTCGAGTTCGTCCTCCGGGACGAGGGGTTCGAGGTGCTGTGCGCGAGCGATGGTGAGCAGGCCCTGGCCCATGCGATCGAATCTCAGCCGGCGATAATCCTGTTGGACCAGATCATGCCGAAGATGGGCGGCAAAGAGGTGCTCGCCGCGCTGCGGCAGCAAGACTCCACCAAAGACATCCCCGTTCTGGTGCTGAGCGGCATGGGACGTGGGTCTGCGAACGAGTGGCCCGGCGCTGAGTTCGTCGGGAAACCATTCAGCCCAGAAGACCTCGTCAAGAGGATCCGGAAGACGCTGGCGGACGGTTCCCAGACGACCTGAGCCGGCAGATAAAGGGATCGTCGGCACTACGTTTACCCTGCTCCCATGATCTCGCGGCCCCCACAGAGAGGTTCCAGACGACGCGGTGTGATCATCGCCGTCATCCTGGTCGCTCTCCTCCTCCTTACCGGGTCGGCTCGTTTCTATACGGACCTTCTCTGGTTCGACGAGGTCGGTTTCCAATCCGTACTGTGGACCAGCCTTCGCACTCAGTTCCTGCTCGGCGTGGGAGTGGGTGCCCTCACGGCCCTCGTCATCTGGTTGAACCTCAAGCTCGCCCACAAGATCGCCCCGGCCTACCCACCGAGCTCGTTCGTTGTGGGGGGACGACCGGACCCCGTGGAGCGCTACCGCGAAGCCTTCACGCCCTACATCAAGTGGATCCGTCTGGCCGTCGCCCTCGTGGTCGGAGCGCTGGCGGGGATCAGCGCAAGCGCGTCGTGGCAGACGTTCCTCCTCTGGATGAACAAGGTCTCTTTCGGAACCAAGGATCCTCAGTTCGGCAAGGACATCGGCTTCTACATGTTCGAGCTGCCCTTCTTCAATCAGGTAACGCGCTGGCTCTGGTTCGCGATCATGGCTTCGCTGGTGCTCTCGCTGGGCGCGCACTACTTCTTCGGAGCGATCCGGCCGGAGCAAGGATGGCGAGGCGTGATGCCCTCCGCCCTCGCTCATGTGTCGGTGTTGCTCGGCCTCCTCGCGCTCGTTAAGTCGGTCCAGTACTGGCTCGGCACGTACGGGTTGAACTTCTCCGAACGCGGCGTCGTGACCGGAGCGAGCTATACGGACGTTCAGGCACAGCTACCTGCGCTCAAGCTCCTGGCGTTGATCTCCGTCATCTCCGCCGTTCTCTTCCTGGTCAACATCCGCGTGCGACGGGCGGCGCTCCCGCTGGCGGCCGTAGGGATCTGGATCCTCACCGCGGTTCTTGCCGGCACCGCCTGGCCGTTCTTCGTGCAGCGCTTCTCGGTGGAGCCACAGGAGCCGCAACGAGAAGGTCCATACATCGCGCGGAACCTCGTGGCAACGCGCGAGGCATTCGGGCTCGGTGCCGTCGAATCGGAGCCTTATCCCGCGAGTAACGACCTCACTGCGGAGGAGGTCAAGACGAACGAGCAGTTGTTGCAGAACGTTCGGCTGTGGGACCCGGGGGTTCTGAAGCAGGCGTACTCGCAGCTGCAAGCGATCAGGACCTATTACCAGTTCGAGGACGTCGACATAGATCGGTACGAGATAGACGGCGAGCAGCGCCAGGTGCTCTTGTCTGCACGAGAACTGTCGCTGGACGACATCGAGTCGAAGTCGTGGCAGAACCTCCACCTTCAGTACACGCACGGGTTCGGCCTCGTTGCCAGCCTCGCGAACGAGAGCACGACGGCGGGACAACCGCGCTTCCTTCTGAGCGATGTCCCGCCGGCAGCGGTACCTGGTGCCGAAGCACTCGAGCCCGAGCAGCCGCGCGTCTACTTCGGCGAGGGCTTCCAGTCCAACGAATACTCGGTGGTGAGATCGAAGCAGGAGGAGCTCGACTTCGCGCTCGAAGAAGGGGAGGTGCAGAGGAGCACCTACGAGGGGGCCGGAGGGATCGGAGTCGGCAACATCTTCCGCAGGTTGGCGTTCGCGATACGAGAGGGCGACCCCAACCTGGTTCTGTCCGGTCTGATCACGAGCGAATCGCGCATCCTCATCTACAGGAACGTGCGGGACCGCGTCCGCCGCGCCGCGCCGTTCCTGACGTACGACAGCGACCCCTATCTGGCCGTGATCGATGGCCGGCTCGTGTGGATCCTCGACGCTTACACGACTTCCCCCTGGTACCCGTACGCGCAGCGTTTCGATGCTGGTGACTCCGTCGATTCCGCGGAGTCGAGTGCGCTCGACGACAGGATCAACTACGTGCGGAACTCGGTGAAGGTCGTCGTCGACGCGTACGACGGCACGATGAAGTTCCACATCATCGATCCGGACGATCCGGTGCTCCAGGTCTGGGCGAAGGCGTTCC
>JAXDJL010000135.1:0-4594 GCA_034665685.1 Actinomycetota bacterium
GCGGGGGTCGAGGATCCGCGACGTCGAGTCGAGCGGGTCGACGGCCGGGTAGATGCCGAGCTCTGAGATCTGACGAGAGAGCACCGTTGTGGCGTCGAGGTGCGCGAAGGTCGTGTGCGGCGCGGGATCGGTGATGTCGTCGGCCGGGACGTAGATCGCCTGGAGCGAGGTGATGGAACGACCCTTGGTCGACGTGATGCGCTCCTGCAACTCGCCCATCTCCTCCGACAGCGTCGGCTGGTAACCGACGGCCGAAGGCATGCGGCCGAGCAGCGTCGAGACCTCGGAACCTGCCTGGACGAAACGGAAGATGTTGTCGATGAACAGAAGGACGTCCTGGTGCTCCTCGTCGCGGAAGTACTCGGCCATCGTGAGAGCCGACAGCGCGACCCGAAGCCGAACGCCGGGAGGCTCGTCCATCTGGCCGTAAACGAGTGCGGTCTTGTCGAGAACCCCGGACTCCTTCATCTCGAGCCAGAGGTCGGTTCCCTCACGGGTCCGCTCGCCTACGCCGGCGAACACGGAGACACCACCGTGGTTCTGGGCGACGCGGTTGATCATCTCCATGATGACGACCGTCTTGCCGACCCCGGCCCCCCCGAACATCCCGATCTTTCCACCCTGCACGTAGGGCTCGATCAGGTCGATGACCTTGATGCCCGTCTCGAACATCTCGGTCTTGGGCTCGAGGTCTTCGAACTTGGGCGGCTGCCGCTTGATCGGCCATCGCTCGGTGTCCTCAGGGATCGTCGATCCGTCGACCGGCTCGCCGAGGACGTTGTACACGTGACCGAGCGTGCTGGGGCCGACGGGCACGGTGATCGGAGCACCGGTGTTGATGACTCGTGCGCCACGTACGAGCCCGTCGGTCGGCTTCATGCAGATCGCTCGGATGACCGACGATCCGATGTGGCCGGAGACCTCCGCCGTGATCGTGTCGGTCTTTTCTTCAACCGTGCGATCGACGGTCAGGGCGAATCCGATCTCCGGAAGAGCGTGAGGCGGGAACTCGACGTCGATGACGGGTCCCGTCACGGCCAGGATGCGTCCTTCGCTGGTCGACTCCTCGGCCCCCGAGAGGCGCTCTTCAGTTATAGCCATAGGTTCCTCCTGTCGGTGCTACCTGGTCGACAGGGCCTCGGCCCCGCCGATGACTTCCATGATCTCGGTCGTGATCTCTGCTTGCCGTGCCTGGTTGTAGACCCTCTGCAGGTTCTGGATCAGCTCGTCGGCGTTGTCCGTCGCCGCCTTCATCGCTCGTCGCCGAGCGGCGTGCTCGGATGCGGCGGCCTCGAGGAGCGCTTGGAAGACCGAGCCCTCCACGTAACGAGGCAGCAGGAGGCCGAGGATCTCCTCTGGGTTCGGCTCAAAGAGATAGGACGCCGTGCGCCCATCGCCGGTCTTTTCCTCGTCCAGGTCTTCCCGCGGCATCGGCACGAGCTTCACGACGACAGGACGCTGGTTGACCGCGTTCTCATATTTCGTGTACGCCAAGCGAACCTCATCGATGTCACCCGACGCGAAAGCCTCGACAGCCGCTCGTCCTATCTTCCGAGCGTCTTCGATCGTCGGACGGTCCGATATCCCCTGCCACGAATCGCTCACATCGTGGCCTCTGAATCTGAAGTAGGAGACCGCCTTCTTGCCCACAAGGAACAGCTTTGCGTCCTTGCCGTGCGACCGGGTATCCCGTTCCACCGACTTGATCAGGTTCGAGTTGTAGGCGCCCGCCAGACCTCTATCGGAAGAGATGACGATGGTGCCGACCTTTCGGACGTCTTCGCGCTCCTGAAGGAGCGGGCTGTCGATGTTGCCGGCGTTCTCGGCCACGGCGGTCATCAGCCGGCGCATCTCCTCGGCATAAGGGCGTGCCGCATCAACCGCCTGCTGTGCCTTCACGATGCGCGACGAAGCGATCAGTTCCATCGCGCTCGTGATCTTCTGCGTCGAGCGGACGGAGCCGATCCTGCGCTTGATCGCCCGTAGCTGTCCGGCCAAGTTCTTAGTCCTTCGCTATTCCGCTATTCGCCTTTGGAGTCGCCAGACACGTCGGTTTGATCTCCGGGTGCGCTCGCGTCCGTGGCGTTCTCTTCGGTCTCGTCGCTCCCACCGCCGGGGGTGTCCTTCGTGTCCGGCACGCCCTCTTTGGCCGCAACCGTCTCGACGGTGTCGACCTTCTGGACGAACTCTTCCTTGAACGCACCGACCGCTTTCTTCAGCTTCTCGGTCGTGTCGTCCTCGAGTTTTCCGGAGTCACGGATCGTGTCGCCCAGATCGGAGTGACGGGAGTGGAGATACTCGAGCAACTCCGTCTCGAACTCCTGCACCCTGTCGATCGGGATGTCGTCGAGGTGACCGTTCGTGACGGCCCAGATCGACATGACCTCATCCTCGACCGGGTACGGGTTGAACTGTCCCTGCTTGAGGATCTCCACGACCCGAGCGCCTCGATCGAGTTGCGCCTGCGACGCCTTGTCGAGATCGGATCCGAACTCGGCGAACGCTTCGAGCTCTCGGAACTGAGCGAGGTCCAGGCGAAGCCGACCGGCCACCTTCTTCATGGCCTTGGTCTGGGCGTTGCCACCGACCCGGGAGACCGAGATACCGACGTTGATGGCGGGACGGACACCGGAGAAGAAGAGGTCCGTCTCGAGGAAGATCTGCCCGTCGGTGATCGAGATCACGTTCGTGGGGATGTAGGCCGAGACGTCCCCGCCCTTCGTCTCGATGATCGGCAGGGCCGTCAACGACCCGCCGCCGTTCTCATCGGACAGCTTCGCGGCACGCTCGAGCAACCGGGAGTGCAGGTAGAAGACGTCGCCGGGGTACGCCTCGCGCCCCGGAGGACGACGCAGCAAGAGCGAGATCTGCCGGTAGGCGATGGCCTGCTTGGAGAGATCGTCGTAAACGATCAGAGAGTGCTCGCCGTTCTCCATCCAGTGTTGTCCCATCGCGCTTCCTGCGTACGGGGCAAGGAACTGGAACGGGGCGGGGTCCGACGCGGCCGCAACGACGACCACCGTGAACTCCAGCGCGCCGGCCGCCTCGAGGGCCGCGACCACCTGTGCCACGGTCGACGACTTCTGGCCGACGGCGACGTAGATGCACTTGACCTGTTTGTCACTGCCCCAGTTCTGGCGCTGGTTGATGATCGCGTCGACGGCGATGGCCGTCTTTCCGGTCTGGCGGTCGCCGATGATCAGCTGACGCTGGCCACGGCCGATCGGGATCATCCCGTCGATGGCCTTGATGCCCGTCTGCAGCGGTTCCTTCACCGGCTGGCGAGCGGTAACGCCGGGAGCCTGCACCTCGAGCTGACGTCGCTCGCTCGTGTTGATCGGTCCCTTGCCGTCGATGGGGTTGCCGAGAGCGTCGACCACGCGGCCGAGCAGCTCGTCGCCGACCCCGACCGAAAGGATGCGACCCGTTCCCGTTACCGGGTCCCCCTCCTCGATGTGCGAAACGTCGCCCAAGACGACCGCGCCGATCTCATGCTCCTCGAGGTTCATCGCGAGACCGGTGATGCCGCCGGGGAACTCGAGCATCTCGTTGGCCATGGCGTTGGGCAGTCCCGTGACACGGGCGATCCCATCGCCGACTTCCTTGACGCGTCCGACCTGTTCGCGCTCCAGGGAGGGCTTGAAGTCGGATACGTATCGCTGCAGTACGGAGGCGACGTCCTCCGGATTCAGAGTGATGTCACTCATCTACGCCCTCACCTGCTCCTTCAGTTGTTCGATGCGGTGCCTAACGGTTCCATCGATGACTGTGTCTCCCACCTTCGCAACGAGGCCACCCAGCACGTCCGGGTCGATCAAGACCTTGAGCTCGATCCTCTTGCCCGTCGCGCGCTCGAGAGCTCGCGTCAACTCCTTGCGCTGCTCGTCGTCGAGAGGTACCGCCGAGCGCACCTCCGCGAGAGCCAGGTCGCGCGACTCGGCTGCGATGCGAGCCAGCTCCTCGAGGATCTCGGGCAGCTGGCGAGCCCGATCCTGAGCCACGATGAAGGTGAGCATCCCGAGCGTGTGGGGCGAGACCTTGTCGCCCAGCAGCTCCTCGAGGATCTTCACCCTCCCGGCGTGATCGACGTTCTGCTCGGAGAGAGCGCGCTTCAGCTCGTAGTTCTCCTCCAGCAGCTTGCCGAAGCGGTACAGCTCGTCCTCCACCGTCTCCAGCTCACCTTCGGCTTGAGAGACCCGGAAGAGGGCCTCGGCGTAGCCTCGGATGATCTCGTCCTCTGATGCCATCTAGTTGTTGCTCCCGTTCCCGCTCATCGAGCCGACTTCCTTGATGTAGTCGTCGACGAGCGAAGACTGCAGCGAACGATCGAGCGATCGGCCCACCACGCGCTCGGCCAGGTCCACCGCCAGCTTCCCGACCTCGCCGCGCAGTTGTTCAAGCGTGCGAGCGCGCTCGGCTTCGATCTGTTCCTGGGCCTTCTCCACGATGGCCTTGGCTTCCGCCTCCGCCTTCTTGATGAGGTCCTGACGAACCCGCTCGGCCGACTGCCGTGCCTCTTCGATGATCTTGTTGGCCTCGGCCTTTGCGTCGGCGAGCTGCTGCTGGTACTGCGACAGCACCCGCTGCGACTCGT
>JAXDJL010000136.1:0-8230 GCA_034665685.1 Actinomycetota bacterium
GGCAGCGCCAAGGGCGGCATCGCGGTGGCGATCGAGGACACGCTGGACATCCCGATCAAACTCATCGGCATCGGTGAGGGGGCCGGAGACATCGAGCCCTTCGACCCCAAGAGCTTCGTCGACGCGCTACTGACGTGAAGGTAGTTGCAGCGGGCGGGACCGGCTTCCTCGGCCGGTCCATCGTCCGTGACCTCTTGCGCGCGGGTCACGACGTCACGGTTCTCTCCCGCAACCCCGATTCCGTCCCCCGTTTACCGGAGCTCCGAGGAGCCAACGCGACCCGGGGGGACGTGACGGACCCCGCTTCTCTGACCGGACGCTTGGATGGGGCGGATGCAGTCGTGAACTGCGTGCAGTTCCCGAACCATCCGGTTGAGGTTCCTCGCAAGGGTCTGACGTACGACCGGTACGACCGTCAAGGCACCGAGAATCTGCTGGCCGAGGCCTCGCGCGCCGGGGTCGAGAGGTTCTTCTATCTCAGCGGTGCGGGAGCCGACCCGTCGAGCGACAAGTCCTGGTACCGGGCGAAGGGCAAGGCGGAGGGAGCTCTTAGAAGCAGCGGCCTCCAGTGGTCGATCCTGCGTCCCTCCTGGGCCTACGGTCCGGGCGACAAGGCACTCAATCGGCTCGCCAAGATCGCTCGTTTCTCGCCCGTCGTCCCTCAGCTCGGCGTGCGGCCGCAGCGCATCCAGCCGGTATACGTCGAAGATGTCTCCTTGACCGTGAGACGGATCTTCGAGCGCGACGCGTGGGGCGAGATCTTCGAGATCGGGAGCCAGAACGTCATGACGATGCACGAGGTGCTCGAGACCCTGCTCGACGTCATGGGCAAGAGGCGGTGGATCGTCCCCGTGCCGATCCCGCTGGCCAAGCTGGGGACGGCCCCCCTGGTTCTCCTTCCCGCGCCTCCCATGACTCCTCAAGGCATCGAGTTCGCGGTGCAGGACGGGGTGGTGGACATCTCCGCGGCGAGAGAGAGGCTGGGCGTGTCACCCCTTCCGCTGAAGGAGGGACTCTCGCGCTACATCCACGCATAGTGCACCTCTTCGTAGCACTGTGCGCGGCGTAGGGTAAACAGCCATGTTCGATTCACTGAGCGACAGATTCGACGACATCTTCAAACGCCTGCGATCCCGCGGGCGGCTCAACGAGAAGCAGGTCGACGAGGTGCTGCGCGAGATCCGTTTGGCGCTCCTCGAGGCGGATGTCTCGCTCAAGGTGGTGAAGGCGTTCGTCGCCGACGTCCGCGAACGGGCGGCCGGCGCCGAGATCCACAAGAGCCTCACGCCCGCGCAACAGATCATCAAGCTCGTCCACGCCGCTCTCATCGACGTGCTCGGTCACGAGGTGGTCGGCCTCGAGGTGTCTCCCCGCCCACCGCGCGTTCTGTTGATCGCCGGCCTCCAGGGCTCGGGTAAGACGACCGCGTCGGCGAAAATCGCACGACTCCTGAAAGGTCAGGGACGTCGTCCCTACCTCGCGGCGGCCGACCTTCGCCGGCCCGCGGCGATCCGTCAGTTGCAACTCCTCGGCGAGCAGGTCGGCGTTCCCGTGCACGCGGAGGCCGATGCGAAGAACCCGGCCGAAGTAGCGAAGCGCGCGGTAGCGCACGCGACCGCCGAAGGATTCACCGATGTGATCGTCGACACGGCCGGACGGATGCACGTCGACCCCGAGCTGATGGCGGAACTCAGCGACGTCTCGAAGGCCGTGCAGCCGACAGAGACCCTGCTGGTGTGCGACGCGATGACCGGTCAGGACGCGGTCAACGTGGCCGAGTCATTCCTCGAGCAGGTCGACCTCACGGGCATCGTTCTCACCAAGCTCGACGGTGATGCGCGCGGCGGCGCCGCTCTGTCGATGGCCTACGTGACCGGCCGGCCCATCAAGTTCGCCGGCATCGGGGAGAAGCTCGGGGACCTCGAGCCGTTCCATCCCGACCGGATGGCGTCTCGCATCCTCGGCATGGGCGACGTGATGACGCTTATCGAGAAGGCGGAGCAAGCCTTCGACGAAACCGAAGCCAGGAAGATGGAGGAGAAGCTACGCAAAGCCGACTTCACCTTCGAGGACTTCCTCAGTCAGATGCAGGCCCTCAAGAAGATGGGTCCGATGTCGCAGGTGCTGTCGATGATGCCCGGGATGTCGAAGCTGCCCGCCGCCGGCGACATAGACGAACAGCTTCCAAAGGTCGAGGCGATCATCCGCTCGATGACTCTCGAGGAAAGGAACAACCCCGTCATCATCAAGGGCGGGCGCCGCGCTCGCATCGCGCGTGGGTCGGGCACCTCCGTGCAGGAAGTGAACAAGCTCGTGAAGCAGTTCGACCAGGTCCGCAAGATGATGAAGATGATGTCAGGCGGCAAGGGAAAGATGCGGCTCCCCGGAGGGATGAAGCTCCCCCCCGGCATGGGCTTCTGAGTATCGACCAGTGTCCGTAGGACCCTCTCGCGATAGGGCGCGCCTGGTTCTCCTCAGCTTCCTGATGCTCTTCGTGGAGCTGGCCCTGATCAGGTGGACCGGCTCGAACGTCGTCTACCTCTCTTACTTCTCTAACTTCGTGCTCCTGGGGAGCTTCTTGGGGATCGGGATCGGTTTCCTGCGCGCCCGTTCGTCCGTGAGCCTCTGGCCCTACGCGCCACTCGTTCTGGCGGCGTTCGTCGTTTTCGTCCGCGCCTTTCCGGTGGAGATCGATCGATCGGGCGGACAGCTGATCTACTTCGGCACGTTCGTGCGAACGGGACTTCCGACGTTCGTGATGCTTCCGATCATCTTCGCCGCCGTCGCTGGAGTAATGATGATGATCGCCGAAGGTGTCGCGCGGACCTTCGCTCGCTTCGAACCCTTGGACGCTTACCGGCTCGACATCCTGGGGAGCCTCGCGGGGATAGCGGCGTTCTCGGTTCTCGCTCTGCTTCATGCCCCCCCGATCGCCTGGGGCGTCATCGCGACGATCGGCTTTCTGCTCGTGATCGACCGCTCGTTGGTCTGGTTGCAGGTGGGTGCACTTGTCCTGATGTGCGTTGCGTTGGGGAAGGAGAGCGTCGAACCCGACACGAGCTGGTCTCCCTACTACAGGGTGACCGCGATCGATAAGGGCGCGTTTTACGACGTTCATGTGAACGGCATCCCTCATCAAGCGATCGAGTCGACCGAGACGCGCCGCCGTGTCGAGCCGATCTACTTCCTGCCTTACGAGCGCTCGCCCGGCAACCCACTGAACGAGGTGCTCATAGTGGGGGCCGGGAACGGGAGCGACGTGGCGATCGCGCTGCAGGAGGGAGCGAAGCACGTCGACGCGGTGGAGATCGACCCGCGCCTCTACGAGCTCGGCAAGGAGCTCCATCCGGACCATCCGTACGACGATCCTCGGGTGAGCGTCCACATCGAAGATGGGCGCGCGTTCTTGCAGCGGACGGATAAGCGCTACGACATGATCCTGTTCGCCCTCCCGGATTCGCTGACGCTCGTCGCCGGCCAGTCGTCCCTTCGGCTGGAGAGCTACCTCTTCACGCTCGAGGCGATGGAAGAGGCGCGCGATCATCTGAGCGCCGGTGGCATGTTCGGCATGTACAACTTCTACCGGGAGCAATGGCTCGTCGACCGACTGGCCGGCACCCTGGATGAGGCCTTCGGGCACCCGCCGTGCTTCGACGCGGTCGGGGCGGCGGGACACCTCGCTCTCCTCAGCGCGAGCAACGATCTCTTGTCCCTCGCGTGCCCCACTCCCTGGACGGCGGTGGCTGCGCCGGATCCCGCAACCGACGACTACCCCTTCCTCTACCTGAAGGAGCGCTCCATCCCGTCTTTCTATCTCGTCGTGATCGGGCTGATCCTCTTGGCGTCGACGGTTCTCGTGCGGGTCGCCGCGGGGCCGCTGAGGCAGATGGCTCGCTATCTCGACCTCTTCTTCATGGGAGCCGCCTTCCTCCTGCTCGAGACCAAGAACGTCGTGCAGTTCGCTCTCTTGTTCGGGACGACGTGGTTCGTGAACTCCCTGGTGTTCGCCGGTGTGCTTCTTGCCGTTCTCCTGGCGATCGAGGTGGCGCGACGCATCCGGACGCCCGACCCTCGAGCTCTCTACGGAGCGCTCGGCGTCGCCCTCGTCGTGGGGTTCGTCGTGCCGCCGTCGGCTCTCCTGGAGTTGGGCGCGGCTCCGCGCTTCGTGGTCGGAGCGACGATCGCGTTCGCGCCGATCTTCCTGGCGAATCTGATCTTCGCCGAGCGGTTCAAGGCCGCCGCCTCCTCGACGGTGGCGTTCGGGGCGAACCTCCTCGGGGCGATGGTGGGGGGGCTGCTCGAATATGGGGCTCTCCTGGTGGGCTATCGCGCCCTCCTCATAGGCGCGGGGCTCCTCTACGCCGCGGCGTTCGTGACCGGCCGCAGTCACCTCACTCGCCGTTCCGCTGGGGCGGCCGTCCTCGGGTAGAGGCCGCCCACCTGCTACGATGCCTCTTTCCGCCCGCCACTCTGGTCGAGTGGCCCGAGGCGGCCGACATCCCCGGATGCGATAAGGAGCAGCATGGTCAGGATCAGGTTGATGCGCGTGGGCAAGAAGAAGCAGCCCTCGTACCGAGTTGTCGTTGCCGACGCCCGTAGCCCCCGAGATGGCCGGATCATCGAGGCCATCGGACACTACGCGCCTCGGGAGGACCCCTCGGTGATCGCGATCGATACCGACCGGGCCGTTCACTGGCTGCAGCAGGGCGCCCAGCCCTCGGATCAAGCCAAGAAACTGATGCAGATCAGCGGCGCGTGGGCCGCGTTCACCGGAGAGGCGCCTCCGCCACCGCCGACAGAAGCGGCTCCGGTCAAGGCGTCGCCGGCTCAAGCCCGCAAGCGAGCAACCCCTGCAGCTTCGGTGGCCGAGGGTGAGGGGACCGAGGGAGAGGACGTTGCCGAGGTTCCCGAGGCCGTCGATCAGGCTCCTGCGGCACCCGAGAACGAGGCCGCCGGCGAGACCGCCGCGGAGCTCACCGAAGACCAGAGCAAGTAGATGAGCCGGGCCTTCCTCGAGTACGCGATCCCGTGGCTCGTCGAACACCCCGAGGACGTGACCATCGACGAGCTCGAGGGCGAGACCGGCGGGGTCGTCTACGAGATCTCCGTCCATCCGGACGACATGGGCAAGATCATCGGACGCAGAGGCCGGATCATCCGGTCGTTGCGCACGCTCGCGAGGGCCGGTGGTCAGACCGAGGGGCATCCCGTGTCCGTCGAGGTCATCGACTGACGAGTGGTTCCTCGGAGCCTCCCGGAAGGCTCCTTGCAGGCCAGGTGGGCAAGCCACACGGGCTCGCCGGCGAGGTCTACGTCGTGCGCATCTCCGACGATCCGCTCCGATTCGAGCCGGGGGCCAGCCTGATCCACGATCGCAAAGGCGAATTGGTGATCGATGAGGTCCGGGGCCACAACGACCGGCTCTTGGTGAAGTTCCGGGGGATCGACACGCGCGAGCAGGCGGAGGGGCTACGCGGCGCTCTGTTCGTGACCCCCGACGACCTCCGGGAGCTGGACGAGTCCGAGTTCTGGGAGCACGATCTGGTCGGCCTGACGGTCGTCACGTCCGACGGTTCGGCCGTCGGCGAGGTGACCGCGGTGATCAACGGACCGCAGGACCTGCTGGAGGTGTCGACCAACACCGGTCTTCGATACGTCCCGGTGGTGAAGGAGATCGTTGTGGCGGTGGATCTGGAGGCCGGACGGATAACGCTGGACCCGCCCGCGGGGCTATTGGACTGACGATGCGCATAGACGTCGTCACGTTGTTCCCCGAGCTCTTCGAGGCCCCACTTCGCACGAGCCTCTTGGGCAAAGCGATCGCGTCGGGCCTCCTCGAGGTTGAAACGCACGACCTTCGGGACCACGGACTCGGCAAGCACCGTTCGGTGGACGATTCCCCATTCGGGGGAGGCCCCGGAATGGTGATGCGTCCCGAGCCCATCTTCGAGGCCGTCGAGCAACTGAGGCGGGCCGACTCTCGGGTCGTCTTGCTCTCACCGCGCGGGAGCCGCCTGGACCACTCGGGCGTTGCAAGTCTCGCTGCCTCGCCTCACCTGATCCTCATCTGCGGGCGATACGAGGGTGTGGACGAGCGGGTAACGGAAGAGCTCGCCTGCGAGGAATTGTCCATCGGAGACTACGTACTGGCGGGAGGAGAGCTGCCGGCGCTGGTGGTCATCGAGGCGGTCTCGCGTCTCGTCCCCGGGGTTCTGGGCAATCAGGACTCGTTGATCGCGGAATCCCATTCGAGCGGGGAGCTCGAGTATCCCCAGTACACCCGTCCGGCGGAGTGGCGGGGGAGGAAGGTCCCGGAGATCCTCTTGTCGGGGGACCACGGGGCGATCGAGCGTTGGCGGCGAGAGAGGGCTGAGGAGATAACCCGCGAGCGAGGCGACTGAACGCTGATCGCCGATCTCAAGTTCATATGTACATCCTGTACAGGGTTTTCACGGCCTTTCTTGCCCAACCACCTAGGCAAGAGCCACTTTTGCGGCTAGCTTGAGTCCGAGGGAGGACGCCCGTCTGGGCATGTCAATCGAAAGGGAGGTCACACACGTGGACCTAATGGAAACGACGCGAAGCGAGAAGCGTCAAAGCTTCTTGGTCGCAATAGCTTTGGCGGCCGTAGTGATGTTGATCGCTGCGCCGGTGGTACAGGCCGCCGTCTCGGCCGTGCGAGTAACGAACACCCCCGCCGTGAAGATCAAGGACTCGGGCGGCGGCAAGGTCAACTCCGAGCCCGTACCGGACATGGGTCTTACGGCCGTTCCCGGTAGCGACGGCGCACTGGACGTTCGGGTCTACGCAGGTGGGACCGGAGTCCTCGGCGTGGGCGACTGCTCCGCGGCCGCCAACACCGGAGCCCTCAACGTGGTCACGGTACCCGGCAACCGCGTCATCACCGCCTTCATCATGACCGGCACCGGCACGGTGACCCTTACGTCCGAAGCTGTGGGCGGCGGGCTCCTGCCTCTGAACCGGTTCGTCACCGACGCGAGCACCCCGAACTTCGCGCTGTCTCTGCCCAACGGCCTCGGAACCACGGCGCCCCTCATCTTCACGGGCACCGACGGAACGAGTTGCCAGTACACCGTCCTCGGCGAGCACCTTCACCCGGGAGAGTAGTCAGAGCGAGTCACAGAGAATCAAAGCTTCATCAGTGGGGCGCCTTTCGGGGCGCCCCACTAGCACTTCGGCACTAGTCATTGTCGGCAGAGCATGATCGGCTAACGGGATGTCATCACCGCGTTCGGCGACATGGATCCGGTCTCGGAACGTCCTGCTCGGGTTCTTGGCCCTCGCTCTGTTCGGCGGATCGGTCTTCGCCACTTGGGTTCTGCTCAAGGGCGGCTTCGAGGGAGGCGTTCCGGTTCGGGCGGTCTTCTCGGCCCCCGGGGTAGGACAGCAGCTGCCGATCGGTGGGGACGTCAAGGTTCGCGGGGTCCTCGTCGGGCGCATCCACGACATCACCCTCGAGGGCAAGAACGCGATCGTGCATCTTCGTCTCCAGGAGGGCGTCGACCTGCCCGCGGATTCGCGCGCTGAGATCAGGTCGAAGACCGTCTTCGGTCAGAAGTGGCTCGAGCTGATCCCGCCCGAAGGAGAGACGGGCGGTCCCCTTCTCGAGGCCGGGAGCGAGATCCCCGACTCGAGGACGAAGGAGCCTCTCGAGCTCGAGCGTGCGCTGCAACTGGGGCACGACCTGTTGTCCGAGATCCCCCTGGGAGATCTGTCGGCCACCTTCCGCGCTCTGTCTTCGGGGTTCGAGGGGCAGGGCAAGGCGGCTCGCAGCTCGCTCAAGAACGGCTTGATCGCGCTTCGCGCGGTGAACGATCGCTCGGCTGAGTTCGATCTCAGCCTGCGGCAACTGCGCGAGTTCTCCGAGTGGCTGGACGACAACGACACGACGCTTCTTTCGTTCATGGAGTCGGTCGACGCGTCGAACCGCGCCCTGGTCGGTGCGGCTCCCGAGTTCGTATCTTCGTTGCAGAGCGTTCCCAAGTTCCTCGAAGATCTCGGAGGGTTCCAGGAGGCAACAGAGGACGATCTCGGCCGGCTGGTGGAACACGGAGCGACGCTGGCCGAGATCGTCGCGAACCGAGCCCCCGACCTCGTCGACATCATCGTCGAGTTAAGGCCTTTCACCACGGTGTGGAACTCGGGGCTCAGTCAGCCCTGCGGGGGCGAGTTCGAGAGCGACATGCGCTGCTGGCAGGTGTACCAGATG
>JAXDJL010000137.1:0-3327 GCA_034665685.1 Actinomycetota bacterium
GTGGTGATGGGCACCGAAGCAACCAGCCCGATGCTTCCGACCAGAGTGCGCACGATCTCCTCAGCCACGGTCTCGATGTTGAGCACATGGTCGAGGGCCCGGTTGGAAACGGAGAACAGGATGAGCAGGGGCAGGGATGCGGCAGCGTAGGTGAGCACCAATGTGTTTACGGTCGAAGCGATGTGGTCGCGCCCGATGCGGATCGCCGCACCATAGAGATCGCTTATCCGATAGGCGGGATTTGCTTTCTGTAGCTCCCACACCGCCGACGCTTGCGTGACGGTCACGTCGTCAAGAACCCCGAGCGTGCCGATGACGATCGAAGCCAGCAACAATCCTTGGAGGTTCACCTGCTGTTGGCTTATCTGCAAGAAAGCTGCCTCTTCCGACCCCGCGCCGGTAAATATCGAGATGTTGACGAAGAACAGAGCCAAGACCCCGGTGAGGAGAAGGCTTGCAAACGTCCCCAGGACGGCCGTCGTGGTCGCCGGGTTGAACCCGTGGGCGAGATACAGGGCCATGAACATGATCATGGCTCCGCCGACCAGCGCTACCGATAGGGGGTCGCTGCCTTCGAGGATCGCCGGCAACACGAACTTCACCAGAACGAGGAGCGAGACTGCCAGTCCGGCGAGCGCTGCGAGGCCGCGCCAGCGGCTGAGTCCAATCACTACGAGTGCGAACACGATCCCGAGTGCGAGAAGCGGAGTCCGTCGATCGAAATCCTGCAGGTAGTACTTCGGGGCTTCCTGCACACCGGGCGTCGCTCCCTCCTGCGGCTGCCCGGTTGAGCCCACGATGACGTCGTCGCCTTCCTCGACGGTCCGCGTCCGAGGCCCGGTGCTGTAGTCGATCGTGAAGGTTTGACCCGCGTCTTCACCTTCGGCGAGCTCGACCGTCACCTGAGAGCAGATGAAGTTCTCCTGCCCTGGAACGTCGGGGCAATCCTGACGCTCCACGGATTTGACCGAGGCTTTGAACTCCTTCGCCATAGGTCCGCTGCGCTCCAGGCTGACGCCTTCGCCGGTGGGCCACAGAACGACTGCACCGACGACGGTGGCGACGACGAAAGGCAACAACGCGGCCAGCAGCATCCGTTGCGTGCGCACAGGCACTTTGATGTCGCCGTGCGAGTGATGGGAGTGGCCCATGACTAGAACCTATGTCCTAGTCTCGGCAAGGCCTCGCTTTCGGGGCAGCGCGACTCACTTCCTTTCTGGCGAGGGGCAGCTCTGCCGACAGGAGGCCGGGCAGCGCCCCGATCGTTGCCGCTAGGTCGTCCCCCCGGCTGCGCTTGTATGACCCGTCGCCGTCGTCATCCACCCACGTGTAGAAGAACGCTCCTGCCTTCTTGCCACACAAGCGAGGTTGCAACTTCGTCAGAGCACGGATCGCGCCGGTGGGCGGGAAACGGTCGTCCGCCGCGTACGCCTGCAGGACCATGCCACTCGAGTTGGCATTTGCCGCGTGCGAGGTGAAATTCGAGTGAAGCGAATCTGACCGGTCGTAGGTCCACGCTCCGTTCGTCGGATCCCACAGCGTGTCGAGAAAGATAAAGGGGTCTATCTCCGGAGTCACTGGGACGGGTAGACCCTGAAGTGCCTGGATCGCCAAACTGGTGGTGTCCGCGTTCGCCTCATCGATATCCGGATAGCCGAAGGAACAGTGATCGTCCTCTGCGGGAGTCGGTGGTCCGGTCACCTGCCAGCCACCATTGCCACATTGGGCCGCGATCAGCCAGGCGGCCGCGTCCGTGATGGTCGACGATCCACCGGCCCCTTCGAGCGCAAGCACCGCAAGGGCGTGTGAGAAAACGCTTGTATCTGCTCCGTAGCGTCCGTCGTCTTGTTGGGTGGCTTCGAGCTCCTCGATCAGATCTCGGTCCTCGAAATCTCTCGGGTCTCGTCCACCGGCAACCTCAGCGAGAATCACTTTCGCTCGTTCCCCTACCGTGTCCCACTCGTCGGCATTGGCCTCGAGGAAATCGAGGGCGCGAGCGATCGCCTTCGGCGCACGTTTCGCTGCGACCAGAGCCACGACCGCATCGGCGGTCCAGATGGGGTCGCCGATGCCCGGGATCGAGCCGTCCTCTTGCTGCCGCGACACCAAGAAGCGCGCGGCCATCGCTGCTCTCTTCGTCTTGGATGGCCCAGCAGTAACCGGGCCGGGCGTCAGGGTGATCGCACCTACCAAGAGGCTCGCGATCGTTCGATGAACCCGCATGCGCTACTCCTCTCTCCGATCCGCGTCGGAGCCAAGAAAGAGCTTCGAAGAAAGGAGAACGCAGCACTTGCTGCGGCTCGCCTTTAGCCTCGAAGGTCTTTGAGCCGTGCGCTGTACGGGGGTTTTCTGGCTCGTCCTTCGATGATGAAGGACCACAGTTGCGGGACAGCGCCGGAACCACCGGACTTGCCCCCACGTCAGCGCCTACTTGTGAAGCGGGGTCACCTTACAACCCAACATCGGCCGGGAGAAGATGGAGAGCCGTGACGTCTCGTGGAGATTTCGAAACGCGTGTCAAGAAGGTTCTAGGCCGGCTTCAACCCGGCGAGATCGCGACCTACGGTGAGATCGCAGAGGAAGCCGGGTATCCGCGCGCCGCACGAGCGGTCGGAACCCTGCTGGCGAACGATAGCGAGGGGCTGCCGTGGTGGCGCGTTGTGAGGGCCGATGGATCGCTCGCGGCGCGCCACCGTGACGAACAGGTTCGGCTCCTCCGATCTGAGGGAGTGCGTGTCGTGTCCAACAGAGTCACGCTGTAGGTCGTCGAAACGTCCCACGCCACTACCTTCACTCCCTAAGGGGCGCCTGTCTGATGCTCGATGAATCTCCTTCGGAAGATAAGCATTAACGCCAGGGCGACCACGTTGGCCGCAGTCACGATCACGGGGGCCGCGGACTGGGCTTCGCTCAGATGACCGACCTCGACACCGAGGAGAGCTACGAGAACCGCAACCAGTAGGTAGTAACCCCAGGCACGGCGTCGCAGTAACCCGTACGCACCCACGATCTTGACGACCCCCAGCACAATCAGGCCGACTGCAACGCCACCGCGTTGATCGAGGAAACCGGCAAGGTGCGTCTGGATGAACGTCACCGCGGGATCGTGGGGATCCTCCCTAGCCTCTTCAGCGACCACCAGGTTCACTATCGAGGTGAGAGCGCCCTTCGGCAGAATCGTCAATGCAACGCCACTCACTACTTCCAGTCCCCCACTGACGAACTTGAAGAGGGCGATAGCCCAACGAACAAGATCGACGCGCTTCACGCAACAAAGCTACGTCTACTTCGGGCCTCTACAGCTGGTGGCGGATCAGACCCGAGTCC
>JAXDJL010000138.1:0-7102 GCA_034665685.1 Actinomycetota bacterium
GACAACGACGAGTCGGGCTCGGGCAACCGGCGCCTCGCCACTGCGGTGACGATCCGCTACAACAAGCCTGCCCACGGCTTCAAGGGAACCCTTGCCAACTCGGCTCGCAAGTGCCGCGTGAACCGCAAGGTCGTCCTGATGCGCAAGCGCAAGGGCACGGACGTTGCGATCCGCAGGGGCCGCACGACCGACAAGGGCACCTACCTGCTGAAGAAGAGGCGTGTCCGTGGCAAGACGTGGTACGTGAAGGCACGGCCGAAGCAGTTCGCGAACCCGAATGGCGGAACGACCTTCTGCCTCAAGGGCCGGTCGGTGTTCCTCACGATTCCGAACAAGTAGTAACGCTCGGATCGGCCTAGCCGACCCAAGCAAGAGTCACGGAACCGGCCCCTACGGGGGCCGGTTCTTTCTTTCTCTGTGCACGACCCCATCCATCGGGGCCGCGAAGAAAGCTTGTGATACTTTTCACAAAGGTCTTGTCAAAATGGCCTTCGTAGGGCACTCTTGGGCCTCGAAACGCCGCTCGAAGGAGCCGGGTCGCCCGTCCCGCCTCCCCGCTGTGCGAGGAATACGGGTGTTTGACCGATTGTTTTGTGTGGTGGGCGACTGGAGAAGGTTCTCTGGACGCCACCAGGGATTCCACTCACGGACTCCCCGACCTTAGGCAAAGAGGAGGGATCACCCGTGTCCTTAGCGGACACCTTCGAAGGAGTCGACTGGCAGGAAGAAGGACTCTGCCGCGGCTATGACAACGTGCTTTTCTTTGGTGATGAGGGCGAATCCGAGCTCGAGAAGCAGGCTCGCGAGTCCCGCGCCAAAGCCATATGCAAGAGCTGTCCGGTTCTCGAGCCGTGCCTTGAGTTCGCCATGGAGACGAACCAGAAGTACGGGATCTGGGGCGGTCTGACCGCCAAGGAGCGTGCTTCGCTCAAGCGTCGCCGCGCCCGCGCCCGCCGCGCCTCTTAAGAGATCTTCGGGTCCGGGACGCCCAGAGCGTTCCGCCGGGAACGCCCCTCGGGATCAGCAGCACGTCCCACTTGTGAGACGTCCCTCTAGGGACAGCTGTCTTCCGCGCAGGTCCTGAAGTCGCGCACCGCGGCCTCCAGCGGGACCGGATTCGGGTCGTTGTTGGGGTTGCCGTCCGCGAACAGGTTCTCGAGCTGGAACGGGTCGCGCTTCAGGTCGTAGTACTCGCGGAAGCTGACGAATTCGGCTCCCTCTCCGGGAAGCGTCGCGTAGTACTCGACGTATTGGTAGTCCGTCGTTCTGATGGAGGCCCAGTCCGGCAGGTTCTTCTGGGGGTTTCCCCATTGCTCCGTGAACATGTACTGGCGCTTGTAGTCGCCCAGGAGCGAGTGGCCGTCCGAGGCCACGCGGACCTCCTCCGGTACCTGGGCGGCCTCCAAGATCGTCGGGGCGATGTCGATGTTGGCCGCGAACCGCTGGTCGACGGAGCCACGCGGCAGCACGCCGGGCAGACGCAGCACCAGGGGGACCTCGATCGATTCGGTGTAGGGCTGTCTCTTGCCCACGAACCCGTGCTCGCCGAGGAGGTAGCCGTTGTCCGAGATGAAGATGGCGAGGGTGTCGCGGTTCTCCTGAAGGTCGCCCAGCGTTGCCACTATCGTTCCGATGAGGTCGTCCACCGATTTCAGCGTCCTGATCTGTTTCTTCCTGATGCGGTTCCCATGCCGGAGGTCGTCGTGCTGGGCCCGGATGAAGGGGGGCTTGTCCGAGCGGTCTTTCTCATGGACGGCGGCGTTCCCCCGCCAGTCGGGCACCTTTAGGTTCCTATAGCCTCGCGCCGCGACGTAGGGCTTGTGGGGGGCGGAAGGAGCCACGTAGAGGAACCACGGCGTCAGATCTCCTTCCGCCTCGAACTCACGGAGCATCCTGGCCGACTCCTGGGCGAGGTAGTCGGTCGAATACTGGGCCACCGTGTGAACCGTGCCCTCCGTGTTGAACAGGCGGTCGTAGTAGCCGGCGGTGAAGATCGACCACTTGTCGAAGTAGGGAGGGTCCGAGGGGATGTTCCAGTTCCGGAAGTACTTGCCGACGATCCCCGTCTTGTAGCCGGCCTGCTGTAGCTGGAACTGGATCGTGGTGGTCTGGTCGAGGGCCTCGGCCATGTTGTTGTGCTTGATCCCGTGGTTGTGGGCATAGCGGCCGGTGAAGATCGAGCCCCGCGAGGGACAGCAGAGGGGGGTCGTGACGTATCCGTTCGGATATTGGGTCCCGCCGTCGATGAAGAACTCCGAGGTCTGCGGCATCGTTTTCAGCATCTTGATGCGCTGATCGTCCGTGACGATGACGAGGACGTTCGGCACGACGCCCTGAACCGGGGGCAGGACCTGAGGTTCGAGGCGTGAGGTTCCACTGCTGAGCGCCGGAGTGGCGAGGGCTATCGTCACGGTCGCCAACAGCAGACCGAGCACAAGCTTGGGGCGCGACGACTTCTTCTTTGCGTCCACCTACGCCCCTCTGGTTACTGTCGTGATCGGTTGATGGTCCTCAAACGGTCCGCCACCTCACGGTATCGCCCAACCGGGACTAGATGAACTCCATCGAACATCCCGGAGGCCTTGATCGTCTCGATCTGCTCGCAAGCGACGTCGATGCCTACCGAGGGATCGTCGTCCAGCTTGTCGATCACGGCCTGCGGAACGTTGATACCGGGGATCATCGCGTTCACCCTTTGGCCCATCCTTCGCGACGCGAGCACCAGAACCCCGGCGTACATCCGGCCCTCGTAACCGAGTGACTCCCGCCAGCGGATGAGTCGATCTAGGTCGTAAGTCACCTGGACGAAGACGAAATCGGCGCGGTTCCGCCAGGCAAGGGGACGATCCGGCCTCGTGACCGTTCCGATGCGGAAGTCCGGATAGCCGCTGAAGAGGGGCCCCGTCCCGTACGAACGGACCTCGTCGATCATCCCTCGCACCGTGAGGTCCTCCGTCCGCCTCCCCTCCTGAGGAGCGTCTCCGTACATGAAGAGGAAGTGGTCGACGCCGTAAGCGGCCGCCGTTAAAAGATCTCTCCTGAACCCGAGAAGGTTCCTGTCCCGGGCGTTCAGGCACGCGATCGCCCGGCCGCCCAGGTAGGTGACCTCGTGGGCTACCGCCACACTCGAGACCGTTGCGCGTCCCAGGTGGTTGTCGGGGATCAAGAAGGCGTCGCACACCGGCGCAAGTACTTCGATCTGCTCCCGCACGTGCTTGATGTCGGGAGCGCGCGGCGGTTCGATCTCGCAGAGGATGCTGAACTGACCGCCGCCGAGGAAAGACGGCGGCGGCTCGGGGGGGCTCTCAGCCACAGGATGTAGATGGGTCACGTCACTGGATATACCAGGACTACGAGGGTGGGATGTCCTCCAAGACCTTCTCGACCTCTCTCACCACCGGGCGCGCGGGAGCCGGGACGGGATCCTGGTCTTCCTCCGGGTCCCCCGATCCTTTGTGACGGCGCTTCTCCTGTTTGCGACCACGCGCCTCCTGAGGCAGCTCGATGGGCAGGTTCAGGCTCGCAACCAGATCCGCCGGCCCGGCCCTGCCCCGGCCGGCACGCGCTGGAGACGGGATCCGGTGCGTCGTGGCGACGTCGGGAAGGGTCATCTGGGCTCCACCTTGCCGGGAGCGGTGGTGCGGGTCCTCCGCCGCCCGATAGGGGCGCGGACCGGCTCGGTGTGGCAGACCAGTCGGCGCGCCGGTCGAACCGCTGAGGACCAAGGCGACGACCACCGCCGATGTGGCGACTCGTTCGGCGACCATCGTGAAGTGAGGGCCGGCTGAGGTAGCGACCTCGGCAGCTCCCACGCCCACTTGCCTCAGGCGCCCGTCGACTCGACCCCGAATGCTCAAGAGGAAAGCGACGCTCCAACCAGACGCGCTGCTCCACACCTTCTTGAAGGAAGCGCGGGCGCGGTGGAGGAGAGCCTTCACCTGTGGTGACGACATGTCGAGGTGATCGGCGATCTCGTTGTGCGACAGACCCTCGACGGCGCGAAGGAACAGTGCCTTGCGGTGCAGCGGCGGCATCTCTTTCATCGTCTCGCCGATCGCCATCTGCTCCTCGACCGTTTTCTCGAGGCCTTTGATCGCGACCACTGCGTTCGCGTCGTCGCCCAACTCGGTGGTTTGTACCGTGCGGCCACGAAGGCGTAGTTGATCGAAGCAGACGTTTGCAGCTATGCGCGCGAGCCATGCTCCCAATTGGTATTGACCGTTGAACCGACCGAGCCCAACGTACGCGCGGAGGAAGGATTCCTGGGCGGCTTCCTCGGCGTCCTGGCCGTTCCCCAGGATCCGCCTGCAGATGTGACGGACGCGGTCCGCATGACGGAGATAGATCTGCTCGTAGACCAGCTCGTCTCCCGCCTGGAAGGCGAGAACCATCTCGCGGTCGTCGTCCGGCTCGGGTGTCGCGTGCGAGGCGTTGGATCCAGCGCGCATAAAAGTATGGTTCGCCCGGTTTGGGCCTTTCCCTCCCTCTGCGCGATCCATCGTGCTAGCTCGGACTCGTCCTAGACCGAGCCCGCAGTGGTGGACGCGAAGGAAGTCGAGCCGTTGGACGCTGGGTCACCGGTATAGGAGTTTCCGGGGGCGCCGGCGAGGCCCTTCGCCTGTTGGACGAGGGGTCCGAGCTTCCCGGTCTTCTGGAGGTAGACGATCCCCCCGGCGACCGACACCAGGAGGAGCGGCTTCAGGAGGCGAGAGAGAAGAGACGGCTTGGGCCGCCGCATGTCCTGGATCCTTTCGATCCCTTCCTTGATGGCCAGAGCGCCGAGGGCTTTCTTCACGAGTCCGTTCACGGTGATTCCTCCATTCGTGGGGGGTTAAAGGCTGACCGGACCATACCCACGTGGGCGGGTCGGGAACCCCGGTTGAGCGGCCGTTCAGAACCCTCGAACGCTCGCCCAATCACCATTTTCTCGACCTGGGCGAGAATGGGGGAGATGATCCTTTACGAGGAGTTCGAGACGAAGACCGGCGGCCGTCTGGATGCTCTCGACGTGACCGGGGAAGTGCGAGATCTGGTCCGCGCCTCCGGCATCAAGAACGGGAGCGTCCTCGTCTTCTCCCCTCACACGACGTGCTGTGTCCTCGTCTCGAACGGGAGCGGGCAGATGCTCGAGGCCCTCGAGCGCTCCATAGACGCCCTGGCCCCCGAGGACGGCTACTACGAGCACGACGACTTCTCGATCCGCACCGAGAACCTCATGGAGGACGAGCCGGAGAACGCTCCGGCCCATCTGATCCATGTGTTCGCGGGCAAGACCTCGGAGGTCATCCCGGTCGTCGATTCCCGACCCGCGCTGGGAGAGAACCAGCACGTTCTCTTCGTCGAGCTCTGCTCGTCTCGCGAGCGTCGTTACTGCATCCAGGTCCTGGGTGACTGAGGGGGCCGGCATGGCGTCATCCGTCGCGACGCGTCCTCAGTGGTTGGAGGAGGACATGCAGCGGATCGAGGACATCCTCTTCCGCACCGCAGGGGCGTCCAATCACCCGCTCGTGAGCGAACCTTCGACGCATCTGATCAAAGCGGGTGGCAAGAGGCTCCGCCCCGCGCTCGTGATGCTCACCTCGCGCGTTGGGGAACGCGGCCGAGCGTCGACCGATGCCGCCGCCGCGGCCATCGAACTGGTCCACCTCGCAACGCTGTACCACGACGACGTCATCGACGAGACGGACATGCGACGAGGAGTGCCAACCGCCCACTCGAAGTGGGGCGTCGAGGTGGCCGTCCTCGCAGGTGACTACCTCTTCGCATGCGGTTCTGCACTCGGCGCGGACGCCGGTGGAGAGGTGCCGGGCATCCTCGCCCGAGCGATCGCCGAGGTGTGTGAGGGACAGATCGTGGAGACCGCCGCGCTCGGAGATCCGAGACGAGCCGTCGAGGACCACCTCAGCACGATCGGCAAGAAGACCGGAGCTCTCTTCCGTGCGGCGTGTGAGCTGGGGGCCGCGACATCCGGCGTCGAGGGAGATGAGAGAAGTGCGCTCGTCGATTACGGCGAGCAACTGGGGCTTGCCTTCCAGCTGGTCGATGACCTCCTCGATCTCGTGGGGGACCCCCGGGTCATCGGCAAGGAGCCGGGCACCGATCTTCGCGAGGGCGTGTACACACTTGCGGTCCTGATCGCGTGCAGCCGAAGGCCAGATCTGATCGACCTGCTGGCTTCGGGGGAACGAGGGCTCGAGAAGATCCTGCCCGTGCTGCGCGCATCCGGTGCGCTCGACGCGGCCCTCGAAGAGGCGCGCCGGCGCGCCGATCAAGCGGAGGACGCGTTGTCGCGGTTACCGGAAGGCGAATGGCGCGACGCGATGGCGTCGATCGTACGGGGAGTGCTGGCGCAGGTCGCTTAAGCGTCCGGATCCCTAGCGGACCGCGCGAGGGCCCGTCTTCCGCGCGGGGGCCGACCCCAACCTCGTTTCCATCATGTCGACGAGGTGAGCGAAGTAAGACGATTCGTCGGCGGGAAGTAGGTGCTTGCCTCCCAGGATCTCCTGCTCGACGAAGAACGCGAGCAGAGCGTTGAAGAAGATCCGGGCGGCGACCTGAGGGTCCACCTCGGCTCTGGTGCTCTCGTCCATACGATCTTTCAGAATGTCGCCTAGCTCGGTGATCGACCGGCCGACGGCATCGGCGAAGAAAGCTTCCTTCTCCTCCGGGAACACCTGCACCTCTTGAAGCAGGAGTCGCGTCAGCTCGGTGTTCTGACGGAGGACGTCATAGAACCCCCGCGCCAGCACCATGAGGAGACCCCGCAGGTCCAGTTGCCCGGCAAGGTCGGGCAACGTGCGCAGAAGAGGAAGGAACGAGTGCTCCTCGATGATGGCGCTGAAGAGATCGCGTTTCGAGGAGAAGTAGTGATAGATGAGACCGTCCGGGACCTTTGCCGAACGCGCGATGTCGCGCATGGAAGTGCCGTGGAAGCCTTTTTCAGCGAACAGATGAAGGCTCGCTTGAACGATGTCTTCGCGTCTGTCCCGCTTTGGCGCGGGATGACTCTCTCGCGTGCTCACTTACCCTTCGCGAACGAACTGTGTCCGCGGGGCGTTCTGTCGTTGATCTGGCGCAGTATCTCCTCGCGTGCCTCGCGAAC
>JAXDJL010000139.1:0-11476 GCA_034665685.1 Actinomycetota bacterium
ACACGATCGACGGTCTCGCGCGCGCTCCCTTCGACTATTCGATGCATGACGCCTCGGGCCGGGCGAAGTTGCGGTTCGACATCTGGGACCACACGGGTTGGGTCGACAAGACGGCCTGGATCCGGCGCGGGACCGGGGCGGGAGAGATGACGTGGAACCCTGGCTATCAGCAGATCGGGCGGCCGCTCACTCCGGGTCGGTACAGGACGCGCATCACGGCGGTCGACGCAGCGGGTAACGAGCGATACTCGACCGTTCGGAAGCTCCGGATCCAGAGGTCGGTTCACGCCTCGGTCTACAGACGCGTCGAGGGGGCCGGGCAGCGGGTGGCTCTCACCTTCGACGATTGCCTCTTCGAGGACGCGTGGTCCAGCATCCTGACGACGCTGCACGACTATCACGTCAAGGCCACGTTCTTCTGTCCCGGCCAGTACGTGTACCTGCACTCCGCGCTCGCAAGGCGAACCGTCCGTGAAGGTCACTCCGTTGGTTCGCATGGATGGGACCACGCCGCCCTTGCCGGCAGGGGGGCGTCGGAGACGATGTGGCGCCTGCAAAGGGATTCGCAGGCCTGGTGGTCCGTCGGAGACGCGGCCGCTCCGTTCTTCCGGCCCCCCTACGGATCGACCGACTCCTCGGTGGTGCAGGGTGCGGGGGCCGCCTCCTACTCGCGCGTCGTCCTGTGGGATGTCGATACCAACGACTGGCGCGGGAGGTCGCCGTCGCAGATCGCCTCCACCGTCGTCGGTAGCTCGCGGGGCGGGAGCATCGTCCTGATGCACGTGCTCCGGAACACGGCCGACGCACTCCCCTCCATCCTTCACGGGCTGAAGGCGAGGGGCCTGAAACCGGTGTCCCTGCACCGGCTCTTCGCCGCTGGAGGGCTCCGCTAAGTAGAGGGCCCGGCAGGGGTTTGAGGCTCCTGCGGCGAAATCCCTGGGGTGAAGCGCTCCGAGCGCTCCTCGACCCCAAGGAGGTCCCGCGTTGTTCAAGAGATCCGTATTAGTCGCTTCCCTCGTTGCTCTCCTGGCGGGACTTCTTCCTGCAGCGCAGGCCGCCGACGCACATACCGCTACCAACGCGGAAGTCCGGAACCCCAACGACGGGACCAAGATAGCGATCACCGTTTTCCAGCCGGCCGGCTCGGACGCCTCCTCGCCTGTGGGGATCGTTCTCCATTCACATGGATGGGGCGGCTCGAGGACGAAGACGGTAAGTGGCGTGGTCAAGGAGTTCCTCGACGCCGGCATCGGAGTCATCAGCATCGACCAGCGCGGCCACGGGGAGAGTGAGGGCGAGGCGAACGTCCAGGATCCCACCCTGGAGACCGAGGACATCAAGGCCGTCATCGACTACGCCGCGACGCTCGACTGGGTCCGCCACGACCTCGATGCGTCGGGCGTTCCCATCGCGAACGACCCGGTGCTGGGAGCGATAGGTGGAAGTTACGGCGGGGGCTACCAGACGATGACCGCCCTCGACGAGATCGCCGATGCGGGTAGGACGCGCTTCAACGCGATCGCTCCCGAGATCACCTGGTACGACCTCCCCGAGAGCCTTGCTCCGCAAGGCGTGGTTAGAACCGCGTGGAACACGGCGCTCTACGCCGCCGGGGCGAGCATGGTCCCGCAGTACATCCATGAAGCGTTCGCGTACGGCTTGGCCACAGGCCAATGGCCGGACGGGACGATCCTGGGCGAGCCCAACGAGAACGTCCCCGACCTTGACGCCGAGTTCCACAAGCACAGTCCCGTCTCGTTCGCAGAGCAGGGGATCAAGATCAACGTGCCCGTTCTCCAGCGCCAGGGGATCTCGGACAACCTCTTCAACCTGAACCAGGGACTCCACATCTTCAACGACGCGGTGACCGACTCGGCTCGTAGCCAGAGCTACTTCGTCGGATACAACGGCGGTCACGTGCTGCCGAACGCGGTGCCCCTTGGCACCGCCGGTGGGAGCGACGCTTGTTCGCCGGGAGGCTTCACCAAGACGTCTATCGCCTTCTTCCAGGACATCTTCTCGGGTGCGTCGACCGACGGCCTTCTTCCCAAGCGCTACAACCTCACGACCACCGACGGAACGAACTGCCTCAGTTTCGGGAACCTCGACGGCGAGAAGAAGCTGCCGGTCGACCCAACCGGGACCGGCTCGGTCGTCGCCACGGCCGGCCTGGGGGCGCCGCTCCACCTTCCGATCGCGGAGGGACCGATCACCGCCAGCGGAATCCCGACACTCTCCGGCACGCTCACGGCGCTCGGCGTCGACACGAGGGCGTTCTTCGGTCTATCGATCGGAACGACCCCGGCCGACGCGATGGTCGTGTCGAACAACCTCATGCCGTTGCATCGCTTGTTGCCCGTGCAGGACGAGGCCTTCAAGATCGAGTTGCCCGGTGTGGCCGTTGAGGTACCGGAAGGTCAGTCACTCTTCCTTACCGTGACGCCGGTCTCGGACATGTTCTTCGGGCACGGCAGTCGCACCCCGGGGGCTTTCCTGCTCAGCGACCTGGCCGTGGGGATCCCCGGAGAGAAGACCTGCACGCCGAAGGGCAATGGCGGCGGTAACGGCAAAGGAAAAGGTAAGGGCCACGCGAAGCCCTGTGCCTAGACCGACACCGAATTAGGAGAGCTTCGCCCGCTCCCTGTCCACCAGCACGCGCCTGAGGATCTTGCCGGACGCCGACTTCGGTATCTCGTCGGTGATCTCGACCAGCCTGATCTTCTTGTGCGGAGCGACTCGTTCGGCGACGTAGCTCATGATGTCCGCCTCGCCGATCTCGCCGCTCAGCACCACATAGGCCTTCGGTATCTCCCCGGCCTCCTCGTCGGGCACAGGGATCACGGCGGCGTCGGCGATGCTGGGGTGGGAGAGCAGGATGGCTTCGAGCTCGGCCGGCGGTACCTGGAAGCCCTTGTACTTGATCAGTTCCTTCAGGCGGTCGACGAGGAAGAAGTAGCCGTCCTCGTCGATGTATCCGATGTCTCCGGTGTGAAGCCAGCCCTCGTCGTCGATCGTGTGGCGCGTTGCTTCGTCGTTGTTGAGGTAGCCCTTCATGACCTGGGGGCCGCGGATCCAGAGCTCACCCCTCTCACCGGTGGGGACGTCTTCACCCGTTTCTACCGACACGAATCGGCCCTCCGTCTTGGGGATGAGGAAGCCGATCGAGCCGGGCCGGTCCCGACCGGGCTCGTCCGGCATCATGTGCGTTACGGGACTCGTCTCCGTTAGTCCGTAGCCCTGCATCACGACTGCGCCCAGCCGGGCGGAGGCGGCCGACGCGAGATCTCCGCTGAGAGGCGCGGCCCCCGACATGATGACCTCCAGTTTCCCCAAGTCGTACTTGTCCACGAGTGGGTGTTTGGCAAGCGCAAGGATGATCGGCGGCACGAGATACGCGCGCGTGACCTTGCGATCCTGGAGGAGGGTCAGGAACTCCTCGAGGTCGAACCGCGGCATCGTCACCACGGTCGCGCCGAGGTGCAGTGCGACGCTCATGATCACCGTCATCCCGTAGATGTGGAAGAACGGCAGCACTCCGATGATCACGTCTCTCTCGCTCGTTGCGTGCGGCTCCAGCGACTGGCAGATGTTCGCCACGATGTTGTGGTGCGTGAGCATCACGCCTTTCGGCAGACCGGTCGTGCCGCTCGAATAGGGGAGCACGACGAGATCGTCATGCGGATCGATCTCGACCTCCGGTGCTTCTCCCGTGCTGGCCAGGAGCTCCGCGAACGGAGTGGCTCCCTCGGCTTCCCCGAGAACGAAAACCTCTTCGACCCCCGCGTTGTCCGCAGCCTCTTTGGCGCGGTCGAGGAATTGGGGGATCGTGAGGAGGTACTTGGCGCCCGAGTCCTTCAGTTGAAACGTGAGCTCTTCGACCGTGTACAGAGGATTGATCGTCGTGCATATCCCGCCCGTCGAAGCGACGCCGTGGAACGCGAGAGCGTATTCGGGAAGGTTCGGAGCGAAGATCGCGAACACGTCCCCCTTGCGGAAGCCACGTTCGTGAAGGCCGGCGGCGACCCTTTGTACGCCTGCCGCCAGCTGGCCGTAGGTGAGCGTGCGCCCGGTGGGCCCGTCGATCAGCGCTGGTTTGTCCGGCCGTTCTGCCGCTCCTTGCAAGACGAAGGACGGCAAGCTGACGTCTGGTATCTCAACGTCATTGTACGGACTCCGGATGCTCATCGATCACCCTCCCCGAGAGATGTAAGCCTTGCTGGAGAGTAATCGAGACGTTTGGAGAGATGTTCAGCAGCCCGGCATCGAGAGGCTCGTCCCGGGGTTGTCCGTGCTCTCGAAGATTACCGTTACCCAAAGCCGGTCGGGCGCCTGGTAGGTGCCGATGCCGACGTACCTGAATCCCGGTAGCAGGATGTTGTCGCGATGTGCCGGTGAGTTCATGAAGGCCGTCTGCAGGGTCTCGACACTTCCGCCGACCCCTACGTTCTCCCCCAGGATGCTCCACCGTGTGACGCGGTTCGAGAGCGCCGCGCTTGTCGTGTGGACGAGAGTCCCGCCCCTGACCATCTCTTCGGTGTGCGCTCGTGCGGCTCTCGACAGCTCGGGATCGAGACGCAGCGTCTCTTGCCCCGACGCGACCCGCGCCTCGTTGATCTTGTCGGCGAACGCTTCTTCGGCGGGATCGTAGGTCCAGCAAGCATCGTTCGGCTCCGCGGCGTCGGGAGCGGTCGGATCGGCGGTGGGGTCGTCCGTGAAGTCAGAGGGTGGGGGCTGATCGGAACGCGCCGAGTCGCAGAGGATCTGAGGGAGCAGTTCCTGCAGGGGAGCGACGGCCACGTAGTTGCCGCGTCTGCGGGGTAGCTCGGCGCGATAGAACCCGAAGTGAGTGCTGCGAACGCGTGCGATGCGCCGGCCGTTGCGCAAGATGGTCACCGGTACCCCGCTGCGGCACTGATTGAACGCATCCAGCACTCCGACTCGACCTCGCGCCACGAGCGGGCGCGGCCTCTGCAGCGAGATCTTGCGAACGTGCCGCTGGCTCGTTGGGGTGGGACCGGCGGAGGGCGGGGGTGAAGGGGTGGGGGTCGCGACCGTCCCGGAGGGGGAGGGCGAAGGCGAAGGAGACGGCGGGATCGAGGTCGGCGGAACCGTTGTGGTCGGTTGCACGACCGTCGTCGCCGATGGGGACGGTGAGGCCGCGGGCAAAGTGGTCGACACGGCTCCGGGCAACGTCGTCGCAGGGGCGGGTGCGGTCGCGCCCGTCAGGCGCGTGAGTGCCGCCATCACGTTCAACCGGCCCCCGGTGACCATCTTGCCCGTGAACGCGGCGCGTGCCTCCGCGCCTCCGAGCAGCGCCGACTTGATCTCGGCCACCGAAGCACTCTCCTTGGCGGCCCACAGGAGGGCGGCCGCGCCGGCCACCTGGGGCGTCGCCATCGAGGTTCCTTGGTAGTAGGCGAGACCGAACGAACCGTCCGCGCCCGGCACGGTGCTAAGTATGTTGACGCCCGGCGCAGCCAGGTCGACGCTCGTCGCACCGTAGTTGGAGAAGGTAGCCAACCCATCCCGCTGCGTCGATGCTGCAACGCAGATGACGTTCGACGCGATGAGGTTGCAGGGATACTGCGCCGTTACCTCGTTGTCGGTCCCGGCATTTCCTGCGGCGATCACGAACAGCGTCTGAGGCGAAGAGGTGATGACGTCTCGGATGGCGGTGGAGAGACTCGGCCCCCCCAGGCTCAGGTTCACGACCTTGGCGCCTTTGGCAACCGCGTAGGCCATCCCGTCGGCCACGTCCGCACTGGAGCCGGAGCCCTGTGCGTCCAGCACGCGCAGGGGCATCAGCGATACCTGCCAGTTGACCCCGGTCACTCCGGTTGCGTCGTTGCCGCGCGCTCCGATGGTGCCGGCCACGTGAGTTCCGTGGCCGTTCTCGTCCTGAGGGTTGTTGTCGTTCGCTACCCAGTCCCATCCCCGGAAGTCATCGACGAGGCCGTTGCCGTCGTTGTCGATGCCGTCGGTCGCGGCGGCCCCTGCCTCGTTCGGGTTGCTCCAGATGTTGGCCGCCAGGTCGGGATGCCCGTACGCGACTCCACTGTCCACCACCGCGACCTTGATGTTGTACGAGCCGGTGGTGAAGTCCCACGCCGCCGCGGCATCTATGTCCGCGTCCGCGGTCCCCGTGGTTCCGTTGATCAGTTGCCCGGCGTTCTCGAGCCCCCACAGAGAACCCATCCGAGGATCGTTCGGAAGGCGATCCGCCGCGCGGTAGATGAAGTTCGGCTCCGTGTACCTGATCGAATCGATGGCGCGCGCTCGGACGATCACATCGTCCGACGCGAGACCCGCGGCCAGCTCGACCACGAACGCGCCGCTCGCGAGCTGTCTTATCGGTGTAACGCCCAGTTCGTCGAACACCTGGGGTGGCGTCGACGCCGGGGTGCCGGGATCGAAGCTGAGAACCAACTCACCCGGAACGCTGGCCTCGCGCTCCGAGGCCGGGCGAGTCACTGGCCCCGTGCCGGGAACGTTGTCGCCGGATCCGAAGGAGGGGGCCGGCTCGAAGATGGGGAGCGCCACGCGCTCGGGCGGAGGCGCTGTGTCGCGAGAGTCCCACGAGAGAACGAGACCGACGATGAGCGCGGCGAGCCCGGCGAGTCCGATCAACCAACGCCGTACTGCTGGGCCCATCGCCACTCCTCTCCGGCTCGTGGGTTTACCATTTTTACCCATACTGTCATCTTTCAACCTGTTCCGGCGGGCCACCAGCCGATATCGGGCGACGCGAAAGGACCCGGCGGGAGAGCCGGGTCCTAACTATCGCTGTTATCGCTCGGGCGTGGCCCTATTTGAACGAGTAATCGACCTCGATCGAAGGCTCACCGGAGAAGTTGCAGTAGACGACCTCGTACTTCCCCCGGAAGACGCTGACCGTCAGGTTCTCGGGATCGTCCGGGTTGGCCCCGTCGGTTCCGGCCACCGTGACTCCACCTCGCCGCACCTCTACGGCCCAGTCGAGGGCGTTGTGGGCGATGAGCTTGAGGGTGCCGGCTTTGGGAGCCTTGAATTTTTGGATGTTGACATCGCCCGGAGCAGAGGGCAGGTCGCCCGAGCAATGAGCCCCCGCGTTCGTGTCCGCGACCACGGTCGGGTCGGGGGACGCGTCGGTGAACGTCCAGGTCCCCTTGGTGGGGGCTGCGCTTCCTACCGGGGCCAGCGCTGCGACTGCCAGCGCCGCCAGCGCCATGACCGAGAACTTCCGAGGTGCGTGCATGTCTGACTCCTCCTGAAGGATCTTTCCTTGCTGAAGGATTCGGCCGCGCCCGGGACTTTCCCTCTTTTATGGGTGGTTTCGGTGGTTCGGACCCGTTAAGAGGGGCGGAAGCGGAGGGCCGCCGAGGCGGCGGTCAGGCAGATGTCGGTGGGACTCGATGTGCGGGGGGCGACGGCCCGGTAGCGCCCTCGCCTCAGACGCAGCCGCGCGTCGAAGCGTCCCGCGCTGGTGGTCGTACGCCGGGCGATCGTGTTCCACGGGCCGTCCGCACGTCGCTGGATCTTGACGGGAACGCGGTCGACACACGACGCGAAGCCGCCACTCACCCTGACGCGTCCGTCCACGAGGAGCCGGCGTCGGCCCTCGGTCAGCGACAGATCGACGGAACGGCTGTGACGCTCGGGAGGGACGGGCTCACTCGATGTCGCGCCGACCACCGGACCGTCGAGGTAGTCCCGATCGATGTTGATCGTCACGCCCCCGTATGTCTCTTGACCGCCCCCCCGGTACTGGTGCAGGCGCTGATGGTTCGTCCACATGTCGTCGGTGAAGTACTTGGTGCCCTTCGTGTCCGCCACGTTGTTCCACCATGCGAACCAGATGGCATCGGGCTCGACGTAGCTCGGGTCGGCTGCGTTCGCGTTGGCGAGCTCCGCGATCCCTGACGAGGCGCTGCTGTACACACCCGAGGTGAACCCGCGGACGTGCAGTTGCTCGGTCCAGGACTCGAGAAAGGTCAGTACTGCTTCGGTGCACCCCTCGGCCGTCGTGTCGAAGTGCTCCATGTCGAAGTAGATCGGGCTTCCGGCTCTGAAGCCCAGCGCCGCGGCCGCGTTCGCCGCGTCGTCGGCCTGCTGTATCCCCTGGGCGGAGGCGGTTGCCGGATCAACCCGGTTCGCGTACTGGGAGCACGGAGCCTGGAGACCGACGTAAGTAGGGATGAGGCTCCAGCCTTGAGCCAGCACGGCCGACACCCACTCGGGGGTGAGGTTCGGTTGCGCGCAGCCTCGGCTGACGCCGCCGATGTAGACACCGACGCTGCGGTAAGGGGACTCGAGCCACGCCTGCATGGTCTCGGTCGAGGGGGCCGTGCACGCGTCGAAGCCCTCTTGCGTGACGATCACCGGTCCGGCCACCGGCTGCTCTTCTTGGGCGTCCGCCGACGAGCCCGAGTCGACGAGTCGCCGCTCGTTCGCACGCGCCTCATAGGGATCGAGCGTCGCGTGCGCGGTAACCGACTCGAGTATCTGGAGGGCGCCGGCGCGATCCTTCGCGTAGCGGAGCGTTGCCACGACGCCCTGCTTGGGGAACGCGGCGATGACCTCCTTGGAGATCCGGGTCCCGCGTGCGATCAACGCCGGCACGCCGGAGACATCTCGTCGCACGGGATCGCTCAGAGAGACGTAGGAGGAGTCGATCGTCTCGAGTTGAAGGGTCGTCCCCCTGCCGACGACGTGGGCGGGACAGCCGGGCGCCGGCCCCTGGCTCCCCAGATAAACCGCGTCCACGTCGAGGCGCACACAGGTGGCCGGATGAGCGGCGAGATCGATCACAGGCCAGGCCGCCGGAACCCGAAAAGAGAGGCCCTCAAACCGAACGGCCCTACGCGCCGAACCCTCTCGGGCGGGTGCAGAAGGAGGCGCAATTATCGACACGAGAGCGAACAGCGCAAGCAGCGCGGCCCCGCAGGAGCGACGTCTGAGGGAGGCATGAGACATAGATAGAAGGTATTCGCCCCGACTGGGGTCCCTCCTCCACGAGCCATGGCGGCGAGGCAGTGACCGGGGGAGCAGAGTGGGTAGGGTCGAAGACATGCGACGCGACACGGGGCTTCCCTCGGCGGACGCTGCGGACGACTTCCAGAGGGCCCGGCGGCGGCAAGTGCTCGCGCGCCTCCGCGGGTGGCTGCGGGGAGAGCCCGACGACGTAAGCATGATGCTGCCCTTCGACGAGGTCGTTGCAGCACTCGGGATCGAAGGTGAACGATCCCTCGGGGTGCAGACGATCCCGCTCGATTCCATCGTCGGTAGCGTCGACCGGGGCGGAGATTTCGATCGCAGGTTCCGTCCAACCTCCAACCGTGCCCGTGAGAGATGGGAGCGCATCGATGAGGCGCAACGGAGAGGTGAATCGATGCCTCCGATCGACGTTTATCGGGTCGGAGATCTGCACTTCGTCCGCGATGGCCATCACCGCGTCTCCGTAGCCTTCGCTCTCGGGTACAAGGTCATAGAGGCGCACGTCACCGAGATCCAAACCCGGTTACCGGCCGCCGGCATCTCTTTGCGCGGAGATCTGACGACGAAGAGCTACGAGCGCATATTCCGCGACCGAGCGCCGCTTCCGGGCGAGATGGCCGAACTGATCACCGTTGACGATCCGTGGAACTTCGCTGAGCTGGCCGAGAACATGGAGGCATGGGGATTCCGTTTGATTCAGGACGTGGGCGAGTACATCGACCGACGCGAGGTGGCGCGGCGTTGGTTCGAAGAGGAGTACGAGCCGGTCGTCGGGATGCTGAAGGAGGCCGAGCTGATCGGTTCGGGGACGCAGGCCGAGGCGTACCTTCGTTTCGCCCGAGAGCGTTACCGGCTGATCCGTTCGCACGAGTGGAACGAGGAAGTGATCGAGCGGCTGCGCCACCCGAAGAAGAACTAAAGCGTCAGGTTCTTCCCGCTGTCCGGATCGAATACGTGCAGTTTCCTGAGGTCGCACCACACGTCGAGCTCTTGGTCCTCTCCCGCCTTGCTGGTGACCTCGAGGCGGGCGGTGACCTGGATGCCTTCGGACGAGGCAAGGTTCGCGGCTCCGATGTCGCTGGCGACCTCTTCGAGCTCCTTCGCCGCGGCGCGCTCGCCCTCGACGTGGAAGTAAGCGAACTTGTCCGAGCCCAATGACTCCAGAACGTCGACCTTTACCGTGATGACGTGGCCTTGATCCCGTTCATCGCCGACCAGGTCCGCGTCCTCGAAGTCTTCGGGCCGGATGCCGACGACGACATTCCGAGAGCCGCTCCCGCCCTCGATCTTCTTGAGTTTCTCGTCGGGGAGCTCGAGGTCGCCGAGGGGGGTCTTTAGGATCTTCCCCTCCAGGGTCCCGGGCAGGAAGTTCATCGAGGGAGAGCCGACGAAGCCTGCAACGAAGAGGTTCCGAGGATTCTCGTAGAGCTCCTGAGGGGGCCCGACCTGCTGGATCACCCCGCCCCTCATCACCGCAACCCGGTCCCCCAAGGTCATCGCCTCGACCTGGTCGTGCGTGACGTACACGGTCGTGGTGCCGAGTTTCTTCTGGAGACGCGACACCTCCGTGCGCATCTGCACGCGGAGCTTCGCGTCGAGGTTGGAGAGAGGTTCATCCATCAGGAAAGCCTTGGGGTCGCGCACGATCACACGGCCCATAGCGACGCGCTGGCGCTGACCTCCTGAGAGGTTCGCCGGCTTCCGGTCGAGGTGCTGCGTCAGGTCGAGGATCTCCGCCGCTTCCTCAACCTTCTTATTGATCGTGGCTTCGTCGACCTTCGCGATCTTGAGAGCGAAGGCCATGTTCTGCCGCACCGTCATGTGAGGGTAGAGCGCGTAGTTTTGGAAGACCATCGCGATGTCGCGTTCCTTGGGGGACTTCTCGTTCGCGATGTCGCCTCCGATGAGCAGCTCGCCCTCGGTGATGTCCTCGAGACCCGCGATCATGTTGAGTGTCGTGGACTTCCCGCACCCCGACGGGCCGACGAGGATGACGAACTCGCCGTCCTCGATCTCGAGGTCGACGTTCTTCACCGCCTCGGCGCCGTCCGGATATCTCTTGGTGATGCCTTTGAGAACGATCTCTGCCATGTGCCTGCCTCCTACCCCTTGACTGCGCCGGCCGTCAGTCCTGCGACGATCCGGCGTTGGAAGATGAGAACGAAAACGATGATGGGAATCGTGATCACGACGGCCGCGGCCGCGATGGATCCGATCGGTGTCTGGAACTGAGACGCTCCGGTGAAGAAGGCGATGGCTGCCGGGACTGTGCGTGCGTTCGTAGTCGACGTCAACGAGATTGCGAACACGAAGTCGTTCCAGGCGAAGATGAATACGAGGATCGCGGTGGTGAAGACTCCCGGCGCAGCGAGGGGGAGGATCACCTTGGTAAAGGCCTGGAACGGTGTTGCGCCGTCGACCTGCGCGGCCTTCTCGAGATCCCAAGGGATCTCCCGGAAGAACGCCGAGAGGGTGTAGATGGCGAGCGGCAACGAGAACGTGA
>JAXDJL010000140.1:0-4775 GCA_034665685.1 Actinomycetota bacterium
TGAGAAATGCTTAGGGCCGAGCACCGACTGGAACATAGACGTCCTTTGCGAGCGCCTTCCCGCTGACGAGCGCGGCCCGCATGTTGGCGACGTTGCGCGGGCGCGCAAGGATGATGAGGGCTGGGACCTGGTGATCTGCATCACGGACCTTCCCCGACACGACGGTAGGCGGGCCGTGATTGCGGACGTCGACGTTGGCGGTGGAATGGCTCTTGCTTCACTCCCCTCGCTAGGGGCGGTTCGCCTCCGGGAACGCGTTCATCGAGCCATCATGCAGATAGTGGCGGAGCTGATGGAGGCCGAGAAGGCCGGTCCATCGATCCCGCACGCTGACCGTACGGACCCCCACGAACAGGGCATCGACGTACGGTTCCTGGCCAGCTGGCCGCGCGGGTACCTGCGACTCGCAGCAGGGATGGTGAGAGCCAACCGACCTTGGTTCCTGGCTCGCCGCCTCTACCGCGTTCTCGTGGCGGCGATAGGGACGGGCGCGTATCTCGTGATGAGCCAGAGTCTATGGATGCTGTCCGGCAACCTCCAAACCCCGCGACTGATCATCGCGACCGTCCTCTCTGTGGGCGCGATGGTGACCTGGATCATCGTCGACCACGACCTGTGGGAGAAGCGGGACGGGCCGTTCGACCCGGAAAGAGCGCGTCTCTACAACACGGTCACCGCGATCACGTTCACGCTGGGAATCTCGGTGCTGTACCTCGGCCTCTTCCTGGCGTTGCTCGCAGGCACGCTCTTTCTTATCGACGGCGATCTTCTGGCACAGGTGACGAAGCAGTCCGCAGACGTCACCGACTATCTCCGTATCGCCTGGCTCGGCGCGTCGGTAGCGACGGTCGCCGGTGCCCTGGGATCCAGCCTCGAGAACGATAAAGAGGTCAGAGAAGCCGCATACGGGTACCGGCAACGCGAGCGCATGGACGGGGCGAGGGACAACGGCGATGCCAGGCGACACGAACCGCGCGATGATTGATACGCGTCAAAAGCCTGCCCTCCACGCATTGGCACTGCAGTAACGTTTCGGCGATGGCAATGCACACCGTCACCCAAGTGGACGTGATTGGGCTTCTCCGCGAGGAACGAGAAGGATTGCTTCGTCTTCTGAGTGGGCTCTCGGCCGCCGAGTGGGCGTTGCCCACAGAATGTCCGGCCTGGACCATCAAAGGCATCGCATTGCACCTGTTGGGGGACGACCTCTCCCTTCTATCTCGTCAACGCGACGAGGAGGTACCCGGGGTCGTCGTTGAAGCAAGGGGGTCTGACTGGAGCGATCTCATGGCGGCCTTCGACCACTTCAACGAAGCTTGGGTTGAGGCCGCATCCTTCTTCAGCCCGTCACTAATCATCGAGCTCTTGCGCTTTACCGGCGACTGGACGTGCCGCTGGTACACGTCGGTCGACCCCGACCAGCTCGGCGAGGCGATCCATTGGATATCGCCCACCGACCCTCAGCCTTATTGGTTGCTAGGCGCTAGGGAGTACCTCGAGCGGTGGATCCACCATCTCCAGATCCGTCGGGCTGTCGGCCAGCCTGGGCTCACCGAAGAACGCTTCGTCACTCCCGCGCTCGCGATCACGTTCCGTGGATTCCCCCGAGGCTGGGCGGGGGTCCCGGCAGAAGAAGACACGACCGTCACGTTCATGCTCACGGACGCGAGCCCTTCCTGGACCCTTCAACGCCAAAACGGCGAATGGACGCTGCACGATGGGGCGCCTGCACAACCGGACGCGGTCCTCGCATTCGACCTTGACTTAGCGGCGCACTTGTTTTCGCGCGGGCTTTCTCAGGCGGATATCCAAAGACGCGTAAGGATTGAAGGTGATACGGACCTGGCGCAGATGTTTGCCGGCGGACTAGCTGCATTCTTCGCGCAGGAAGCGTGACTCGCTTCTCGCGCTCGTGTTTATGAGGTCAGGATGCTGCCGTCGCAGTCTTTCGCGGGAACGACAACAGGATCCAAAGCGCACAGCCGGCCACCAGGAAGCCCACAACCGCATCGGTCCAGATGAACAGATGCATCTTGGTCGTGATCGAGTGACCACTCGAGAAGTAGTGCCCGAGACTGCTGATGCCGGTAGCCGAGTAGACGAGCAGGTACACACCGGCGGCCACAGAGCGGCCCGCTTTGTAAAGCATGTAACCGGCAACACCCACGAACGTAAACAGAACCCAAGCAAGGATGATCGTCTCGCGCTGTATCCATGCGGGCTGGGGATAGTTGGCGATCGAGACGTAGTTGTCGGTGTAGTGAAGCGCCGTAATCGCGATCGAGATGATCACAACCCAGCGCACGATCGAGACTGCTGGGGGCCGAGCCATGATTCGACGCTACCCCGAGGCCGGGAACCAAACAAACTCGTCCATCGCACTAAGGTTGATTCCATGACAGCGCTCGGTCGCTTGGAAGGCGAGTCGTTCTGCTATCTCACGACCACTGGTCGGGTGAGCGGCAACCCGCACGAGATCGAGATCTGGTTCGCCTCCAAAGACGCCACGATCTACATGCTGGCCGGTGGGCGAGACGCGTCGGACTGGGTGCGCAACATCAGAGCGATCCCGGACGTCTCCATGAGGATCGCAGGTGAGACGTTCTCAGGCCGGGCGCGAGTGGTTTCTGATACTGCCGAGGATGCGTGGGCGCGCGAAGCCCTAGTTTCCAAGTACTCGAAGACGTCCGAGGAGCTCGAAAGATGGGGCCGGACGGCGCTCCCGGTGGCGGTCGATCTGGATGTCTAGGCGGGTCGCCTCTCGTGCCGCGATCTATTCAGTCGTCGGCTTCGCTTTTGAGGTCGCCGTCAGCGCCGTACACGACGTGTGGCGCGGCAAGGACGTCAGGTTCCGAACGAGCCCGTGGATGTTCCCGATCTATGCCCTGATCGCGCCGATGTACGAACCGATCCATGACGCCCTCCGCGAACGACCGTGGCCGATCCGAGCGACGACTTACGGCTTCGGCTTCCTCGCCGTCGAGTACGTGACGGGGGCCGGGCTAAGTGCGTGGCGAGGCGAAGCGCCATGGGACTACAGCGACGCGCGCTGGCACGTCCATGGGTTGATCAGGCCGGACTACCTCTTTCAGTGGGCCGTGGCCGGGATTCTGCTCGAACCGTTGCACGACCGACTCATTCGCAACTAGGTCCAAAAGAAAGCTCACTACCCCGGCAATGGTTCGCCGAGATAGTGGGTGGTTAGACCGCAGCCATCCTGGGTTCGGTCGCGGGCTCGCGGATGTCCACTGTTGGCGTGATCGAAGTCACCCTGAAGCCCTTCCATGCCGCGTAGATCCCGAGTGACCCTTCCCAAGCGATCTCTGGCAGCGCCAGCAGGGACGAGAAGGTTGACCCGTTCTCATACACGCCGAAAAGGATGAGTCCGAAGGAAAGGATCAACATCGGGCCGCCGACCAGCCCGAGCATTGCCATCCGGCGAGGCACGAGGCCCGATCTGTACATCAGATAACCCAGGATCAGCCCATTCCCGAAACCCACAACGAGGCCCGGACCGAAAAGGAACGCCCAGTTGTATGTGGCTGCGAGGGAATTGCCCTGGACGACGAGCGCGGTGCTCTGGGCTCCGGTGGCCCCAGCCATGGCATGGCTGACAGACACCATAGAGACGATGCTCATGAGGCCAACCAGGATGAAGGCGCTCTCCGCTATACGTGCGGTCACGTATCCGAGAGCGAGGCCTTCGCTCTGTCGCTTAACGATGGGATAAAGCACGACGGCGGTTCCGATATTGGTGACGATCAGCAGGAACTCGAGGATCGCGCCGATGTACACCTTGGTCTCTGAAACGCTGCTCGGGACGAAGCGCAGCTCGCTGAAGGTGCCGCCGAGTCCATTCACGAAGAGGAACTTTGCTCCGATGCTTGTAACGAAGGTGGCTATGAACAACCAGCCGAAGATCCGAGCAGACTTTTGGATATCCAAGCTTTGCCTCCCAGTAGATGACCTCCAGCGAGGGAACGGATCCCTGGCGAGGTCTAAGCGCGTTCACCATTTGCTTAGTGACTGAGCGCACGTTCGAAGAGACCAGACAGACGCGCCTGCGTTGGCTTGCGTAACCAAGCTACTTGGACCCATCGCATCTGGATAGGTCGTTGAAGAAATACTCACCCGTAGCAGAAGCATCTAGGTCGGTTTGTCCCTCTCTCAATCCTCCATCACAAAGAAACGAGAGCTGTCCGTTTGGCTTGACGCGACGAACGGTCCGCTGCCGGGAGTCTGCGGGACGAGCTGGGCTTCGTAGTCCCGTCCGGGACCTTCAGCCCACTTTTCATTTCGGCTCCCGATCGGCCGGCAGCGAACCGTTTCGATCGGTCTTGCATGTACAGACTCCCTGATTCGGAGGTCGATCCGTAGGGCCTTTGTGCCCCCTTCGAGGGGGCCGATCGGCCCGGGATCAGCCGACCACGTTCTCGAGAACCGTACCGATCGCAAAAGCGATCACTGCGGCCGCTCCGCCCATCACCAATGTCTCCGAACCCGACAGCCACCAACGTTGTGAGACGAATCGGCTCTTGAGGGCACCCACCCCAAAGAACGCGATCCCCGTCAACACCGAGCTCCACACGAACGGTTGATCGAGGACGGACGGGAGCACCGTGTCAAAGATAAAAACAGACAAAGGGACGAACCCAACCACGACGAAGGCAGCGAAGGTAGCCGCAGCGGCTCGCAGCGGCTCCTCTCGAGCAACGCTGTAGCCGCGTTCCTCCACCATCATGGTGTCGACCCAGACCCTTGGGTTTGCCGTGATG
>JAXDJL010000141.1:0-5167 GCA_034665685.1 Actinomycetota bacterium
CGATGAGTCGCCTCATTCGGATCGGCGACCGCTCCGAGCGCGTGCTGGACGTCCAGTTCCGCCTGCGAGCTCTCGGCCTGTCCATCGAGGACGAACCGGGGCATTTCGACGCCGGCACGGCCGCAGCAGTGCGCGCCTTCCAGCAACGCCGCGCCATCCTCGTCGACGGCATAGTCGGGCCGCAGACATGGAACGCTCTCGTCGAAGCGTCCTGGGTCCTGGGCGACAGGGTCCTCTATCTGAAGCACCCCCCGATGCGGGGAGACGACGTGGCGATGTTGCAACGGCGCCTCAATGCTCTGGGTTTCGACGCGGGTCGTGAGGACGGCATATTCGGGCGACTCGCGTACAAGGCCGTGCTCGCGTTCCAGAAGGAATACGGGATCGCGGAAGACGGCATGTTCGGCGCCCACACGCACAAAGCGCTCGCGGGTCTTCGCGTCGATCGCCCAGGGACGGCCGCGGAGTTGCGCGAGGAGCTCCATCGTCGAGTCGGGATCAAGTTGTCTCAAGCACACGTGATGATCGACCCGGGTCATGGTGGTCAGGATCCCGGGGAACGCGGGCCGGGGGGCAGCGCTGAAGCAGATCTCTGCTGGGACATCTCGCGACTGGTCGCGGAGCGACTGGTTGGTTCCGGCGCGCAGGTCCGATTCACGCGCACCGAACCGGAAGGGCCGGAGGTCAGCGAACGAGCGCTTCGCGCCAACGAAGAAGGTGCCGACTTCTTCCTATCGATCCACCTCAACTGGCACGACGAACCAACCGCCGAGGGTGCATCCGCGTATTACTTCGGGGGCTCGCGAGGGGGGCAGGCGCTGGCCGACGCGGTGCAGACCGAACTGGTGAAGCTCGGGAGCCGGGACTGCCGTTCCCACGCGCGCTCCTACTCGATCCTTCGTGAAACGCGCATGCCCGCGGTGCTCGTCGAGCCCGCTTTCATCAGCAACCCCGACGAAGAAAAGAAGCTGGAGAGACTCGAATTCAGAGCGACGATCGCCGACGCGTTGGTTGCGGGGATCCGTCGATACTACGAACTGGTGCCCGGTTCGACCGGCTCCTAGTCCGGCGACACCGTCGTCACGGAGGAACCCTTCTCCTCGCCGGTGATGATCCGCAGCAATCGATCCAACTCGGCCAGCGAAACGAAATCCAAGACGATCTTCCCCTTGCGCTTCCCCACCTCGATGCGGACGCGCGTTTGGAGGTGGTTGGCCAACCGCTGTTGCGCGCCCGTGACCTCGAGGGGCTTCGCTCGCGGCTTGGTCTTCTCCGACGTGTTCTCGGTCATCGCCTCGTAACGTTTGACCAGGTCCTCCGTCTCGCGCACCGAGAGCTTCTCGTCGGCCGCACGGCGCGCCAAGCGCTCCTGGAACGGGTTCCTCTGCAGCGACAGCAGGGCCTTCCCGTGAGCTGCGGTCAACCGCTTCTCGATCAGCATCCGTTGCACTGAGGTGGGCAGATCGAGAAGTCGGAGTGAGTTCGTGATCGTGACGCGATTGCGGCCCAGGCGAGTGCCCAGAGCCTCCTGCGTCAGTCCCCCGTCGTCGATCAGTTGCTTGTATGCAGCGGCTTCCTCGATCGGATTCAGGTTCGCGCGATGGATGTTCTCTACGAGCGCGCGCTCCAAGGAACCCCGTTCGTCGGTCTGCACGACCATCACCGGAACCTGCGTCAAACCCGCTCGCTTGGCCGCGCGCAGACGACGTTCGCCGGCGATCAACTCGTAGCGATCACCATCCAGGGGTCGCACGAGAAGTGGCTGCAGGATCCCCAACGATTTGATCGAGAAGGCGAGCTCGTCGAGATCGGATTCATCGAACGACTCGCGCGGTTGACGGGGGTTCCTGTCGATGCGCTCCAGCGACACTTGTTGCTGATCGGCTCGGCCCTCCGGTGCTCCGATCGTTTCCTCCGACGGAAGCAGCGCGTCCAGCCCACGGCCCAAACCAGATCGTTTCTTCATCTCGCCTCCACCGTCCATGGCTCACTGGGGGGCCACGCTTCCGCGAGTCCCTGTGGTTCAGGTGCGACCGTTCCGTAACCGCGCCCGCCCGGTCCGGGAACCGCAGTCGGGATCGTTGGGGGCGGCGGAGTCATCGGTTCGCGCTGGCCGCCGGGTGGAGGCGGCGGTGGCGGCGGTGTCTTCTTGGCGAACCCGTAGCGCGCCTCCACCTCCGCTGCGAGGAGCCGGTACGCGACCGATCCGCGCGAGGACGGATCGAGGGTGAGCACCGGTTCGCCATACGAAGGAGCTTCCGAGATCCTGACGCTCCGGGGGATGCGGGTTTCGAACACCAACTTCCCGAAATGCTTCCTCACCTCGTCCTCGACTTGGCTCGCGAGGCGCGTGCGGGCATCGAACATCGTGAGAAGGAACCCGAAGATCCGAAGATCCGGGTTGAGGCCGCGGCGCACCCGCTCCGCGTTTCCGAGCAGCTGCCCCAGTCCCTCGAGCGCGTAGTACTCGCACTGGACGGGGACTATCAGGTCGTGGGCGCCGACCAGGGCGTTGACCGTCAGGAGGCCGAGGGACGGTGGGCAGTCCACGAAGATGACGTCGTAGCGTCCCGTCCCGCTTTGGAGGGCTCGCTGCAGACGCCGTTCCCGATCCAGCGCCGCCACCAACTCGACCTCGGCACCGGCGAGGTCAGAGGAGGCCGGCACGAGGTCCAGCCCCGCTATCTGCGAGGACACGACCGCGTCCTCCAGCGGGAGGTCATCGAGGATGACGTCGTAGGTGGACGGTCCCTCTCGCTCGCGAGGCTGCCCCAGGCCGGTCGTCGCGTTGGCTTGGGGGTCGATGTCGACGATCAGCACCCGATGGCCTCGCAGAGCGAGCCCCGCCGCGACGTTCACCGTGGTGGTGGTTTTCGCGACCCCACCCTTCTGGTTCACGATGGAGACGACGCGGCCCTCCCCTTGCAGGGCTGGCCGTGCCTCCAGTATTTTCCAGTCTTTGGGACTTCCCGGATCCATCTAGGTCCTCCCGGTCACCCGATCCCGCGGTCCGTACGGACTATAGCAATACCGGGTTCGGGCACCTCAGTCCCCTCCGAGACGACGGCGTTCCGGCCCTGCAGCAGGAGAGCGAGGCCGCCTGGACGCACCAGCGGCAGAAGCTTTTTGAGGGCATCGGGCGGCGGAGCCAGCGCCCGGGCCGTGGCCACGGCATGCGCCGCCGCGAAACCCTCTTTGCGCGCCGCTCCCTCCGCGCTGTCAACCACCACCTCGGCTTCGACGCCGAGCTCCCGCACCGCCCTCTCGAGGAATGCCGCGCGATTGCGGCGAGGTTCGAGAAGACGCCAGTGCCTCTTCGGAAGGGCCAGCGCCAGTGGGATACCCGGGAGCCCCGCTCCCGATCCGACGTCGATGCAGGGTCCGGGAGGTGCCTCGGCCACGAACCGGAGGAGCCTCAGGGAATCGCCCAGGTGACGTTCCTCGAGGAACGTCAGATCTCCGGTCCCAACGAGGTTGAGCCGGGGGGCCCAGCGGCGCAGAAGCTCGGCGTAGGCGTCCAGGGCCTCAACGACCGAGGGGGGAAGATCGATCCCGTAGCGCGATGTTCCTCGATTTTCGCGCTCTGACCTGGGGTTTTGTGATTCTGGGGGCCGGGAGGACACGGCGGAGGGGCTATTCGCCCCGGACGATCACCTTGCGGGCGGGTTCTTCACCCTCGCTGAAGCTCGAGGCGCCCTCTACCTCCGCGACGGCATCGTGGACGATCTTCCGCTCGTAGGCGTTCATCGGCTCGAGCTCGATCTCGGTCCCCCGCTCCTTGGCCCTCTCGGCGATCGAGCGGGCGTACTCGGCCAACGACGACCGGCGCCGGGCTCGATAGCCCTCGACGTCGACCACGAGGCGAGCTCGGGCATGGAGACGACGTTGGACCGCCGCCCGGGCCAGATCCTGAAGCGCATCGAGGGTCTGCCCGCGTCGTCCGATCAGGACCCCCAGGTCCTCGCCGGCCACGTCTAGGTGGGCCGCGTCGTTCTCGACGGACGAGGTGACCTCTGCTGCCAGCCCCATCGAAGCGACGAGCCCCTCCGTGAACTCCTTGGCGGTTGCCGCCACCTCCTCGGGAGTGGCGGTACCGAGCGGGTCGTCCTCCGGCGGGGCCGGAATCACGGTTCCTTCGTCGCTCATCGTTTCTTCTTCTTCTTGGCGTTCGGATTGGGTTTCGAGCTCGAGGGTTGCTTCTGGCGGCCGGCCCCGTTCTGCGGTCCCGTGGGCTTGCCGTCGGTCCCGTTCCCAGCGGACCCCGACTTGGCGGCGTCGGGCTTCTTGAGCTGCCGGGCCGAATCCCCCTTGCCGTTCCCGCCGGGTCCGCCGGCGGCGGGGATGGGCGGTGCCTTGGCGAGCATGAGCCGCTGCTGGCCGATCGTCCAGACGTTCGTGGTCAGCCAGTAGAGCACCAGGCCGGACTGGAACGTGAAGGCGAAGAACATCAGGAAGGCCGGCATGATCTTCCCGATCATCTGCATCTGCTGGGCTTGCTGGCCGTCCGGACGCTGGGTCGCGGCCTGCATCTGGCGCTGCTGGTACCAGGTCGTGACGCCCATGAGGAGCACCAGCAAGAGGTAGGGGAGCGCGTCCACGATCCCGTCGCCGCACACGGGGGTCTGCTGGGTGCCCGGGATCATGGTCGGAGCCTTGCCGCCGATGGTGAACTGGGCGGTGCAGTCGAGCCTGATCCCGAGGAACTGGTGGACCGAAAGAGTGTGGTGCGCGAGGTCCCGGGCGAGGGCCGTGTCGCCCATGTAGGAGAGCGGCTTGCGGAGGACGTTGAACAGAGCGATGAGGACGGGGAACTGCATCAGCAAGGGAAGGCAGCCGCCGAAGGGATTGACCCCGTGCTCCTTGTAGAGGGCCATCATCTCCTGGTTCATCTTCTGCTTGTCGCCCTTGTGCTTCGCCTGGATCTTCTTGACCTCCGGCTGGATGCGCTGCATCTCCCGCATCGACCGGGTCTGCTTGATGGAGAGAGGCAGAAGCACGATCCGGGTGAGGATCGTGAGGAGAATGATCGCAAGCCCGTAGCTCTTGACCACCGCATAGATCCCGGAGAGGATCCCGCCGAAAACCTCGAAGAAGCCCATCAGACGCGCTCCCGGCCGGGTACCGGATCGAAGCCGCCCTCAGCCCATGGATGGCAACGGCCGATGCG
>JAXDJL010000142.1:0-11042 GCA_034665685.1 Actinomycetota bacterium
AGTTCGGCGAAGCCAACATGTCGAAGTTTAGGTAGACGGCGATGTCCCGGATCTCGAGCGGGTTCAATGAATCCACGTAATGGCGCGAACCGAGGAGCCCGTACTCCTCGCCCGCCCAGAAGACGAAACGCACCTTGTTGCGCGGCTCCGAGCCGATGAGTTCCTCCGCGATCTCGATCAGTGTCGCGACGCCGGACCCGTTGTCATTGATCCCCGGGCCGTCCACCACCGAGTCGAGATGCCCGCCGGCCATCACGACCTTCAGCGCGCTTCCACCCGGAGTCTCAGCGATCACGTTACGAAGCAGCCGCGTCGGGTTGCGTGCATCGACAGCGACCCGAACGCTGGTGCCGGATCCCAGAGCGGACAACCGGCGTCCGACTTCATCGGTAACGGCGAGGGCCGGTATCGCGATCCCGTCCGGTGACAACAAGGTGGGGCGTCGGAGACCGTTTCCCGGTGTGAACTCCGGATAGGCGACAATCACCGCGCCGGCCCCCGCTTGCTGGGCGTTGACGACCTGGTCGCGCGTGAAGCAGGGACCCGGCCTCAGCAACACGACGGCCCCCGCCGGAGTGCCGTCGAACGCGTTCGGCGAGCATCCAGGTCCCTCTCGCCCTGTTCCCTCCGCGTCGAAGGACAAGGGGAAGAGGGGAGCGCGGATCGAGCCCGACCCGGAATAGAGCATCGCTCTGAGGTCTTGCCCGTCCTCGAACGTGCCTCGTGCAGAGCCCTCCGGCTCGAGACGCGTCGGCGAGCGCTGCTCGAAGATCGGCGTTCTCCACGCGTCGAAGCTGACCTCGTAACCGGCGGCGCGCATCGTGCGGGCGACGTAGCGAACGGACGCGTCGTAACCGGGCTCGCCCGCCGCTCGGATCCCTTCGTTCGCGCTCGCGATCTTCTGCAGCGCCTTCAGGTGATCGCGGATCCCCTCGACGGTGACGTCGAGATCGTCGCCCTTGCGGAGCGTCTCGGGAGCATTGGTCGTGACGGTCGCATCGCCCGCCGACTCCGTCGTGCAGGCCGGAAGGAGGACGATGAGTGAGAGCAGAGCCAGCCCGGGCCGGTGTATCGCTCGCCGCCTGTCGATCACGTCGGCCCCTTCGATCGTCCGTCTCTACTACCACGATAGTACGCCCGGTGGCCGAGGGCCAGCCGGGTAGCATCACCGCATGCGGGCCGCCGGGATGATCCTCCTCGCGGCCCTGCTCGCGCTGGGGGTGTCTTGCGGAGACGATGACCCCATCGTTCAGGCGCCCACCACGATCGTGGAGACACCGGTCGTGATTACGACCCCGACCGTGACCCCCTCCCTTCCCGCCCCGACGCCGTCGGGAAGCGGGCCCGCAATCCTGGGCGCTCCGAGTCCGGAGGTTGCCGCCCGCCGCCTTTATGGCTACTGGTTGGCGGAGGATCCTCTGGGAGCCCGGGCCGTCGCCGAGCAGGATGCGATCGACCAACTGTTCAACTCGCCTCCCAGCGAGATCGAGTTCACGGGCTGCGAGCCGGACGGCGTGAGGTTCGTGTGCTTCTTCTATTACGAGGGCGGAGGCCTGAACATCATCGTGGATCCTGCGCCACCCAACGGTTACGTGGCCACCCGAGCGTTCTTCATAGCCGACTGACGCGCCGATCCTCAGCGGGGAAGGGCGTGCGCGCGCCCTAGCCGATCATGTATCCCCAACCCACCACAGCCGAAAAGGCGGCTGTTGCGATGCTGAGCGCGCCGAACGCGAGCGACCCCTTGATCCGCATCAGGCCCCATGCGGATGCCGCGGCGAGGATGGTGTTCGTCAGCAGAAGTCCGCCCACGAACGCGACGACCACGGCGAACCCGAACTCGGCCGCCGCCGGCAGGAGCAGAAGCTGCGTCGGCGTCTCCGCGCCGATGCCGTGGATCATCCCGATCACGAAGGCACCCACGGTCGAGGGGTCGTGCCCGATGTCGTGGCGGTGAAGGCGACGGTGCGCGGCTCTCCAGATGAGGCTGCCGCGAGATCGAGGCAGCCAGGTACGGCCGAAGCGCACGAAGCCGATCACCACGTAGAGAGCCAACCCGATGAGGGTGATGCCGATCACCCGGCCCATCAGCCCGTCGACCGCTTCGGGGACGACCAGCCCAAAGCTGACGGCCGCGACACCGAATGCGAGCAGGACTGCCGCGTGACCGATCGCATAGACGGTAGACAAGCGGAACGCGCGCAAACCGCCACTTCCGGTTGCAGATAGATCAGAGATCGCCGCCACGTGATCGATGTCGTATCCGTGGCGTAGACCGAGCAGCATCGCGGTGATCAGAGCGGGAAACATTTCAACGTCCTTTCGTTACGCCGCGCTCGCGAGAGCCGCTCACCATCGCGGCCATCCCGCGCGGCGACGCGCTCTAATCCACGAACGGCCCGTTGAACACGGGCGCTTCCCCGTACGGTTTGCCCGTCATGAGCAGGAACCGAGTCCCCGGGATGGCATCAGTGACCGTGAGTTCCTCACCGTCACCAAGAAGGACGAGCTGGGGCGGCTGCGCTCGCCGACGGTTGGCACCAAAAGCGGCCTCTCCTTCAAGCAGGTAGGCGAAGCCCTGGAATTCGGCGGGCACCTCCGTCGTGACCTGCCCGCCCTCGGGCAGTTCGATGTCGAGGATCAACGCCGGCGTGCCCAGCTGCACGGGAGAGCCTTCGCCGACCAGGACTCGCACGGTCGCGTCGCCCTCGTGTCGCACCGGGATCTGATCCGGCTGCACCACCAGCGCGCTCGGGTCGACGTGCTTGTCCTTGCGGGCCAGGTTCACCCAGAACAACACGCCGCGGAACTCTGTGTCCCCGAGGCCCTCCTTGACCTCGTCGTCGCCTACCCCTTCGGCGTGCCACGCGCCTCGCCCGGTTCGGAGAGCCAGGAGTGAGCCCTCGGTTAGATGTGCCCGCTCCATCGATCCTCCCGGCCCCGTGCTGTGACCGGTGCTGGCGGTGCCTTTCAGCAAGTACCAGAGGTTGTCGAACCCTCGGTGCGGATGCTTGGTGTCCTTGCCCGTCATCTCTGAGAGACGGAACCGTCCTTCGTGCACCAGTATGAACGGGTCGACCTGTTCGTAGGGGGCTCCGCGAGAAGGGAGCGCCTCCAAGACCGGCATCCCCATCATCCGGATCAACGCAGCGTCCTCTACAAGGACCGCGTCTCGCTTCGTTCGCTCGATCTGTTTCATGCTGCTCAGCTCCTTTCCTCGGGGACCATCACCTCTATAAACTTGCGTCCGCAAGCAACTATTCCGAGGTAGACTCTCATCCATGCCGAAACAGCGAGGCGAAGGGGGGCTGGACGAGCTCGAGTTCCGCGCCTGGCGGACGTTCGTGTACGCCTACTCCGTGGTCGTCCCCACGCTAGATCGGGAACTGGTCAGGGCACTCGGATTGAGCCTCAACCAGTTCGAGGTTCTCGAGTGGCTGCGTCTCGCCGGGAGGCGCGGGGTACGGATGTCGGACCTGGCGTCACGAGTCGTGCTCTCGCCCAGCGGCGTGACCCGGGCGGTCGACCAGCTCGAACGCAAAGGTTTCGTCGAGCGATGTGTCTTCGAGCATGACAAGCGCGGCTATCTCGCCACGCTCACCGCCGAGGGACGGGCCTTCTTGCGCAAAGTCACAAAGATCCATCTCGAGGGGGTGCGGGAGCATTTCCTGAACCACTTGAGCCGCTCCGAACTCGAGCATCTAGCAAAAGCACTTGGTGCGGTTCTCGACGGCGAGGGATCGCCTCTACCTCCGCTGACTCCTCCTGCAATCGAGCGACAAGGATGAGCTATCTGAAGGGAGAGGGGTTATGAGCACAACCAACGGGGAACCCGTGCTTGTAGTACCTGTTACTGAAGACCGGGATCACATCCGCGGACCTGCGGACGCAGCTGTGACGCTCGTCGAGTACGGCGACTACGAGTGTCCGTACTCGGGGGCCGCCTATCCCATCATCAAAGAGGTGCAGGCCCGACTGGGGGAGACGTTCCGGTTCGTGTTTCGCAACTTCCCGCTCACGTCCTTGCATCGCCATGCTCAACAGGCAGCGGAAGCAGCCGAGGGTGCCGCCGGCCAGGACAGGTTCTGGCAGATGCATGACCTTCTCTTCGAGAACCAGAGACATCTGCGCGACCACGACTTGCACGACTACGCGGCGAAGCTCGGGCTAGACGTCGAGCTATTCGACCAGGAGCTTGCCGAGCACGTCCACGCGGCGAGAATCGAGGACGACTCCACGAACGGCGCGCGAAGTGGCGTGAGCGGCACGCCGACCTTTCACATCAATGGTGTGCGGCACGACGACTCGTACGAGTTCGACCCCTTGCTTGCCGCCCTGGAGCGGGCCGCCGCCTCGTCTCGCGATCGCTAGGTGGCCGGCGCGTACCTGAGATTCAACACGCCCGTCTCGAACGTCTCGTTGTGTACGAGTTTCAGTGGGTGCGTGGGCGTGTCCTCGAAGAGGCGCTGGCCCTTGCCGACCGCGATCGGGTGAACCATCAGCGCGAGCTCGTCCAGGAGTCCATTCGCGAGAAGCCATCGAACGAGGGTGGCGCTGCCCGACATCCCGATGGTCCCCTTCGTCTCCTTCTTGATACGTCTGAGCTCGCCCGCTATATCGCCCGACACCACCGTCGTGTTGTTCCATTTCGCCTCGGTGAGCGTGTTGGAGACGACGTACTTGGGAATGTTGTTGATGAACTCGGAGAAGGGAACCTCGGGGCCTTGCTCCGACCAGTAAGCGGCCCACTCCTCGTAGAGCACGCGCCCCATGAGAAAGGCCTCGGCTCCCTCCATACCGCTACCGACGGCGGCTCCCATCTCATCGTTGAAGTAGGGGAAGTGCCATTTGTCCGGGGCCTCGACGACCCCATCGAGCGAGATAAAAAAGTTCGAAACGATCTTTCCCATGTGCGTCCTCCTTGATTCCGGCGGTGTGTGCCGGTCCGGCCGGCCTGGCTTCTCTAAACACCCTTGAGACCGAGATCGTCCCCAAAACTAATCGGATGCTTGTCGCGCCATTACTTTCGGCCTCGCTTCCCGCTGGTACCTCGAGTAGCCGAGCCCGGCTCTGCGGGCGCCGCCAGGATCGGGCGCAACGTCGCCCCGGACCGTCGCAGTCGCCACGAGAGGCTGTAGCGGCCGGGGTCTCGGCTCGTCCACACGAGTGTCAACCCCGCCACGACGAGCACCCACCTCCACGCTTCATGTGCACCGTGCCAGTGAGCGTCGGATATCGCACCGACGATCAGCCTCTTGTCGGGCGGGAGGAGCATCGCCACCGCCGCGAGTACCAGGACGCTCGGCGCACCCGCGATACCACCGGTCCGATCGGACGAGAACCTTGAAGCAAGCGAGGCACACGCAAGCGCGACGAGAACGAGTCCGGTGGCCTCGAGAGTTACGTCTCCGGCCGGCATCGGTCCTCCCAAGGCAACTGGAACGTCGCCGGCGAGCTCGAGGGCGATCGCCCACCACGCCGCAAGCAGCGGCAATGCGATGACGATGCGCAACAGGCGCCTCATCTGGAGAGAGGTCGGGAGATGACCGATGGACTCTTCTGCCGGGTCGTCGAGAAGGAAGGCTGCGCCGAGACAAACCAGAACGGTGCCGACGCGCAACGCCATGATGCGTTTGTCGACGGGGGCTTGGGACGCTTGGTCCCAAACGTAAGGGAGCGCCAGAAATGCTGCGCCCGCGAGCGGGCCCCAGCCGATGGATCGGAAGGTGGGCAAGAGCAGCGAAGGGGTCTGACGGAGCCGCGTCAATGACACGGGACCACGCCTGCAAAGTATTGATCGGGCGTGCTGATCCGATCGCCATAGAGGGGAGTGATGTTGCTGGGTAATGCCGCTAATTGGGCCTCGATGGTCGGGAACGGCTCCAGCCCGAACATCGTCAACAAGGTAGAGGTATCGGTGTCGGGATCGGTGAGTTCCCCCCAATGAGCCAGGAGCGTCGTCTTCACCTCATCGTTCGGCCGCTCCAGGAGTCGGACCGCGTAGTGGAACTCCGCACTGCCGAGGTTGACCCTTTCGAAGATCGGCGTTGCGTTGAGGGGGTAAAGGGGGCTGAGGGGCCCGTTGTACGCGACGGTCCCCGCCCTCTCGTCGATCAGCAGCCCATAAGGAGACTCTGCCGCGACCCGTTCCATCATCGACTCCGTAGCTGCGGTCGCCTGGCCTGCCAGCCATAGCGCGACCACCGAGCGTGCCTGGCCAGAGGTGTGACATGAGTCCCAATGTGCGCCGACCCTTAAGCGCCGGCTCGCAAAGGTCTCCCTTCTGGCCTTCGGCATGCTGGGAAGCAAGGTTCGCTTCAGATAGGCGACATCATCCGCTGTGAGAACGAAGTCACTCCATTCTTGCGGTATGCCGACGGCCTGCATCGCCACGAAGAGCGCGCTACGCATCTCGTAGTCGCCCTCCATCTTGCCGCGTCCCCACTCGGCTCCGACGGGAAGCAGTGTCGGAGAGCCGTAAGCAGCTCCGCGCGGTGTCGCCTGCCGTTCGATCCTCCGAAGAGTTACGTGCGGAACGTCGGTGGGCCCCTCGAAGTACGATCCGAAGCTCTGCCGCACGACGAGGTTCTGCGGGCGCGACGACAGGGGCACGTCGTCGAACAGGTTTTCGATCGGGGTTGCCCACCGCTCGACCCACGGCACGTACGCGGGGTACGCGCAGTACGTGACTCCGACCCGCTCCTCGCAAACCTGGTGATCCTGAGGATCGGTCAGAAGATGGCCGAGAGCGCGGCGAGCCTCCGCTGAAGGAGCTTGCAGTTGAGCGACGCCTCCAAGGAGGATCGCTGCCGACGCTCCGACGAGAGCCAGAGTCTGCGTTCGGCGCGTGCCGTGACGAGACAGAGCGATGACACCGAACAGCGCCCCCAAGCCACAGAGATAAAGAGCGTGCCACCAGGAGGGCCGAATCGCGAGCTCCGAGGGGACTCCGTTGGTCAGCCCAAGTGGCGTCCATAGAGCCAGCCACGTCGATCTGGCCGCCGTACCGTTGGTGCCGTTGAGTCTGACGATCGGTTGGATCAATAAAACCTCGAGGGCGAGGACGACCACGACCGCGAAGGGACCGACCGCCGGATGCGGATTCCAACGAGCGAGTGCGATCCCGAGCGCGCCCAACAAGAGGACGCAGAGCGGGCCCACGAGCAGCTCCGGGATGCGTGGAACCCCCACCGGGGAGTCGATCAGCAGATAAACGATCATGATCCCGCCGACCACCAACGAGGCTCCCACCGCCCACAGAAGTGATAGGAGGTGTCCGAGCGTCCGCACTCCCGCAGAGCTGACGATGCCCGAGTAGAGCTCGTCGCTGCCGTCGCGAGCGGCGCGCGAGGTGGCGAGGTTGGCGGCGATCAGAGTCGCTGCCGCGAGGAGTAGCAGCGCCCCACCGGTGCTGACATCATCTCGGTGCAGAACCGGTGCTTGCTGCCAGGTGAGAAGTCCGAACAAACCGAGACTCAATACCGCACCGGCGATGAATATCGGGCTCCGGATCAGCCTCGGTCCTTCTCGTCGAGCGAGCGCGAACGCGACGGATCGAGTGCGCGATCGTGACGGCCACCGCGTTAGAGCGAGAGTGCTCAAGCAGCCTCCACGAAAGCTTCATCTCCGAGAAGCGTCAGGTAACCGTCCTCCACGGTCGGGTCGACCTGGTCGGCGCCATCCGGGGCGGTACCGATGTTGCGATATCGCCCCTCTCCGGTGCGGTAGGAGAGGCGCGCTCCGTGGGCCCGCTCCTCTGACAACCACACGGCGCCCCTGGCCAGCTCGGCAAGATCGCGCGGCGTGCCGGAGAACAGATTGCGTCCGTGGTTCATCACCACGACTCGCGAGCACAGCGCGGCAACGTCCTCGGTCTGATGGGTCGACAGCACGATCGAGTGATCGGCCCCTAGGTGAGACATCGTCTCTCTGAAGCGGAGCCTCTGCTCCGGGTCGAGCCCGGCGGTCGGCTCGTCGAGTATCAGGAGCTCGGGTTCGCCGAGTAGAGCTTGCGCGAGGGCGACTCGTCTCCTCATCCCACCCGACAGGGCCTTGATTTTCTTGCTCTGAGCTCCCTCGAGACCGACGGCAACTAGGACTCGGTGGACCTCGTCATGGCGCGTTCTGCGATGCGTCATCTCTTTGAGGATCGCGACGTAGTCGACGAACTCGAACGCCGTGAAGTTCTTATGGAAGCCAGGCTCCTGAGGCATGTAACCGAGGCGACGTCTTATCTCGAGGCGATCTCGATGTCCGGCGGGGTCTCGCCCGAAGACACGGATCTCGCCTTCGTTCAGGGACATCACCGTGGCAAGCACTCGTAGAAGCGTCGTCTTGCCGGCGCCGTTCGGTCCCAGGAGGCCGGTGATTCCTGGTCCGGCCTCGAACGATGCCCCGTCGAGTGCTCTCGTCCTTCCGAAGCGTTTGACCGCGCCGCTGACCAGAACGTTCGTCACTGGTGATCCCCCTTCTCGAAGCCGTCGCGGCGTGCCATCAAAGTGGTGAGTGCAGCGGCGATCACGCACAGAAGAGCGATCTGCATCGTGCTCCCGAAGATGTCGCGGGCGTGGAGTTTGCCCAAGGCCAGGAAAGCTCCCGTCCCGGTCACCGCGATCCAAGCCAACGCCACCGTTCCCGCGGCCCACAGCGGGTGCATGGCAGTGGCCAGCGCCAGGCTCGAGGTCACCAGTGCAAGAGAGGGCAGCAACCACGCAGCTACCTTCCAGTCGAACCCGGGGAGGAGTAGCGCGGCCATGAAGCTAAGCGCGACCGTGGTCGCAAGTACTGCCGTGGTTCGAATGAGGAGCAGTCGGAAGCTCCTCATGGGGGCCGCGATCCCAACCTCGTACGTGGGATCGATCCCCGGGCCGTACGCGGCGGCGACGCCCGCGAGCGGCAGCATCGGCGCGATCGTCAGGAACAACAGGTAACCGTGAGCGACGCGATCGGCCACCGCCACGGCCAACAAAAGGACCGCGGCAACCGCCAAGATCCAGGAGCGCCGCAACGAGGGAGTGGCGGCGAGCAAGCGCGCCGTGTAGTCCTTGATGCCGAGCCGGACGAGCACTCTTTCGAAGGAGCCGATCGGGGGGGCCGAGATCTGCGACCTGACCTCGCTCCACAATCTCTCCAGCAGGTCGACATCAACGAGTCGCGTTGTGTTCGCGCGGCATGGCTCACACGACAACAGATGGGCCTCGATGGAGAATGCCTGCGGCGCGTCGACGTCGTCTCGGGCGTAGCGCTCTAGTAGGTCGGACGAGACATGCCAGATCATGCGAGTTCTCCTCTCAATTGTGCGCGGGCACGCAGCATGCGGGTCTTGACGGTCCCCGATGGAATGCCGAGCAACTGCGCGGCTTCTTTCGTGGTCAGTCCATCTAGAACCGTCGCTTGGACGACCGCTCGAAGCTCTGGTGAGAGACGGGAGAGGGCGCCGGCGAGGTCACCGAACTCCACCCCGAGCAGCACTTGGTCTTCGGCCGACACGACAACATCCGCGCGACCCTCCGGCAATGGCTCGAATCGCTGAGTGCGCCGCATCCGGTCGATCAGCCGGCGGATGCCGATCCCCCAGATCCATGCCGCCACTTCGCCGCGGCCCGAGAAGGTGGCAGACGTGCGCCACACGGCGACGAAGGTGTCTTGAACCGCCTCTTCGGCTAGCTGAGGATCGGGACTTCGCCGCTGTAGGCGGAGGAGCAACCAGGGGGCATGTCGCTCGTAGAGTTCGCGCAGCGCCGCATGAGCTCCGTCGGAGATCGCCCGTAAGAGCTCCTGGTCGGAGTGCTCCTCACCGGGTCCCATGTCTCTACTGTCGCAGGCAGGGGGCTGGTCGGTTCATTCTCACTAGGAGGTTCGAGAGCGCAGAAGCGTAGGGTGGCCCGATGTCGCCGCTCGACATCCTGTGGTTCTACTTCATTCTTTCGTCGCTCCAACCGGTCATCCAGCAGCGGATCATGACCGCCCGGCGCATCAGCGCACTTCGTACATTAGAGAAGAAGAACAAGTCCCGAGTGATCACGATGATCCATCGGCGCGAGACGTTGGCGATCTTGGGCATCCCGTTCGGTGGGTTCATCGACATCGACGACTCGGAGGAAGTGATCCGCGCGATCGAGATGACGTCGAACGACATCCCGATCGAATTGGTGTTGCACACCCCGGGCGGGCTGGTTCTTGCGGCGGAGCAGATCGCGTCGGCGCTTGCCAACCACCCTGCCCCTGTAACGGTCTACATTCCGCACTACGCCATGAGTGGGGGAACGCTCATCTCGTTGGCGGCAGACCGCATCGTGATGTCCCCATCCGCGGTGCTCGGCCCCGTCGATCCTCAACTAGGGAACTTCCCCGCGGCATCGATCCTGTGGGCCGTCGAGCAGAAGGACAAGAACGAGGTCCGCGATCAGACGCTCATCATGGCGGACATGTCGCGCAAGGCGATCAAGCAAGTTGAAGAGATCGTGACGAAACTAGTGAGCGCCAGAGTCGGCGAACAGAGAGGAAGGGAACTGGGGCGGACTATGACCGAAGGTCGATGGACACACGACTTCCCCATCGATGCGGAGCTGGCAACCTCCTTCGGCCTGCCGGTCGATACGAACCTGCCCGACGAAGTTCGAGAGATGATGCGGCTCTATCCACAGCCGCGTGGACGGCGTCCGTCCGTGGAGTACATCCCGGCCCCCTACGGGGGCGATCAGGAGCGCCGTCGCAAGAGCGGCGGATGGGGCGGTCGCAACCCCTCCTAGAGGTAATGGACGTAAAGCCATTCACGCCCCCGCACCGTTTCGCGTCTTAGTGTTCGTCCAAATCACGATCCAGCTCGCTCAGCGAGCCCAAATGTGATTTGGGTGAGCAGGCGAGCAGAATCCGGTGCTAAGCGGCGCCCGCGGTCGGCGGCTTGATGAGGTCTCGGATCGACTGACGGGCGGCTCCCGTAACGGCTCCCGTTAGAGCGATCCACGCAGCCTTCTTCGGGATCGGCACGGCCTGATCGATCTGCGGAGGTTCTTCTTTCGTCACGAGACGCCACAGCGTCG
>JAXDJL010000143.1:0-6471 GCA_034665685.1 Actinomycetota bacterium
CAAAAACACCGCGTTCCAACACGGCAAGACCGTCACGTTCATGCCGAAGCCGATCTTCCAGGACAACGGGTCGGGCATGCACGTGCATCAGTCGCTGTGGAAGGACGGCGAGTCTCTGATGTGGGACGAGCTCGGTTACGCGCAGCTCTCCGACACGGCTCGCTATTACATCGGCGGTCTGCTCGAGCATGCTCCCGCGCTGCTCGCGCTGTGCGCGCCGACGACGAACTCGTACAAGCGACTGGTACCGGGCTACGAGGCGCCGGTCAACCTCGTGTACTCGCAGCGCAACCGCTCCGCCGCGGTACGCATCCCCGCGTACTCGAAGTCGCCCAAGGCGAAGCGCATCGAGTTCCGGTGCCCCGACCCTGCAGCGAACCCGTACCTCGCGTTCTCGGCGCTGCTGATGGCCGGGCTCGATGGGGTCCGCAACAAGATCGAGCCGGCGGAGCCGGTCGACAAGGACCTGTACGAGCTTCCTCCCGAGGAGCTCGCCGCCGTGCCGCAGGTACCCGGTTCGCTCGATGAAGCGCTAAACGCTTTGGAAACCGATCACGAGTTCCTGCTCGAGGGCGGGGTGTTCACGGAAGACGTGATCACGCACTGGATCGACTACAAGCGGACGCACGAAGTCGACCCGCTGAGGTTGCGTCCTCACCCACACGAGTTCGCCCTGTACTACGACCTGTAGACACCGGCTCTAGCAACAGAAGCGGCCCCGAGCGCATCCGGGGCCGCTTCTCGCGTGCGGGGTAGGCGCAGCCGCTCGAGTGGGACGAACGCCAAGAGGCACATGATGTGCGGCAGGAAGATGATCGTGATCGTCGCGAACGTCACGAGATGGAACAGGACGGCAGCTCCGAGGAACCATCTCCCGATGCGTCCGGGCACCAGCAGCAACGGCGACGCGAGCTCGAACCCCACGACCATGTACTGGCCGACGTGGAGCATCCAGGGATTGTCGATGAGGGGCTCGGCGAAGAGGGTCCCGCGTCTCAGGACGGCCCACATGAGCGTCCCACCATTGAGCCAGCCGAGCCCCCCGTAGCGGAACTTGGAGAACGCCGCGAGGAAGTACGTGAGCACGACCGCCACCTGGATGCAGCGCAGGGCCCAGCCGGCGGCCTCCGAGCTCTCCCCCTCACTCTCTTGCCGCGTGGGCACCGTGGGCAGCACGGCGAGAGCGACCAAGAATGCGAAGCGATCGTGATCGACCTTCCCGTAGGACATCGCTATCAACATCCACGCGAGATAAAGGAAGAAGACAACCATGCCCGTGACTCGCGGCCAACGACCGAGCGCGGCGATGCCGGCGAACAACAGCAACGCCACTTCTACGGCAACGATCAAACCGGGAGTGGGTCGCGGCAAGTGGAGCAGGCGCGCGACCAACAAAGGTTGGTAGAAGGACTGCGGAGCATCGACGTGAGCGGCGACCCATCGGGTCGTCAGGAGCACGTCGACGAAGATGAACGCGTAGAGGATCGTGCGGAGCACCACCACGCGCCGCACGGGCAGCGGACTGAACCAGAACCAGCGGAGCGCGATCACCAGCCGATCCCGTACGTGGTTGAACATCATCGACGCCACTCCGCGAGAACTTCCTCCACGTAGTCGACGGGCCTCTCGTTCTCGAGGTGGTAGGTCCCGTGCATCACTCGGAACGCGACCAGTCGGTCGGCGTCTGGATTCAAACGCTCGTACGCGGCGACCATGTCCTCCAGGAGCGAGGGATCGGTCCGCACCCGCTCGAGTTGTCCCTCCACCTCGGCCGGACGGAGCCCGAACTGCAGACTGCGAAGGTCGAGGACCTCACCGTTCTCGGTTTCGGCCTCGAACTGCATCGTGGGAACCGGATCGTCGATCCGAGCGGTGCCGGCGTACATCTTGAAGGGGCCGAAGGGGAATACATCGTCCTCGCCCCAGATCGTTCCGAACAAGAGGAGGACGAGCGCCGCGGCGGTGACGAGGCTTCTGATCGCCCGGCCCCTGTGCGTCAACACGCCCTCAACCCTAACGACGCCGCGCGCCTAGAGCTCCGGGCGCTGCCTCTGCCTCTTGATGTCGGACCGGTGTTTCTTCGCCTGGATCCGCTTCTCGACGGCCCCCTTCGTGGGCCTGGTTGCCACTCGCGCCTTCGGGGGTACGAGCGCCTGCCCCACCAGCTTCGCCAGTCTCCGCTCCACCTCGGCGCGATTGCGCGTTTGCGAGCGGTGCTCATCGCTCGAGATGTGCAAGACCCCTCTCGCGTCGATACGGCCCTTGAGCTGAGAGCGCACCCGCTGTTTCTGGCGGTCGCTGAGAGCCGAAGACTCGCCCACGTTCCAGGTCAATTCCGCGCGCGTCGAGGTCTTGTTCGCGTGCTGCCCACCCGGCCCCCCCGAAGGTGAGTAGGACATCTCGATCTCCGAGTAAGGAATCGTGACTCCGCGCGATACGCGGATGCCGTCGGGTTCAGCCATCGAGTTGAACGGCGAGCTCCGCGGCCGTCGTGACCGGCAATCTGCACGTGCCGTTGGTGCAAACGTATGCGGTTGCTACTCCATCGCCATCGCGCCCTTCGAGGAGTGGGATCAGTTGCTTCGTCTCGTCGTCCGGATGCTCCGCTATGACGAGGACCGCGTTCGGCAAGAAGCGGGAGCGAACCTCTTGTTCCATGCGGCTTCGCTCCTCCGACGGCGACCCGACGATGACGATCTCGCGCGTGGCGGAGGCGTAAAGGTCCACCGCGCCGAGGAGATGGCCGAATCCGAGTGGGGTACGGGCCACCGGCTCGAGCATCAAACGGATGATCTGGGCGGCGATGTCGCGGTAGCTCTCCTCGCCTGTCAGCGCGGCCAGCCGCTGCAACTCCATCGCGAAGACCGAGTTCGCGGCGGGCAAGGCGTTGTCGATCAGATCCTTCGACCTCGCCACGAGTCTCGGGGCGTCGTCACCCGTCGTGTGGAAGCCTCCGCCGTGCGAGTCGTGGAACAACTCGATCGCTTGATCGGCGATCGACTTAGCGGTACGCAACCATTCGGTGCGGCCGGTCGCCTCGAAGAGTCTGAGGGAGGCCTCGAGCACCATCGCGTAGTCCTCGGAATATCCGAGGTGCTTCACCACGCCGTTCCGGTAGGACCGCATCAGGCGGCCGTCCACCCGCAGCTCGGATAGGACGAAGCGCATCGCCCTCTCGGCGGCGTCGATCCAGTCGCGGCGCCCGAGTCCTGCGCCTGCCTCCGCGAGGGCCGAGGCCGCAAGCCCGTTCCATGCCGTCAGCACCTTCGTGTCCGTTGCCGGGCGCACCCTCAGCGACCGCCGCTCCAGAAGGGCTCGGCGCGCGCGCTCCAAGGACTCGGGGTCGGTCGGATCCTGCGCACGCACGAGGATGTTGGCCCCCTCGAAGTTGCCTTCCTCGCTGATGCCCCAAGTGCGGATCGCTTCGTCGGCGTCGTCTCCGGCAACCTCGCGCACCTCGTCGATCGACCACACGTAGAACTTGCCTTCGACACCTTCCGAGTCGGCGTCGAGCGTCGACCAGAAGCCTCCGCTCTCGTCCACCATCTCGGACAGCATCCACTCGGCCGTCGACGTCGCGATCTGCTCGTGGAACTTCGACCCGGTTGCCAGCGCAGATCGCGCGAACGAGCGAAGAAGCTGAGCGTTGTCGTAGAGCATCTTTTCGAAGTGAGGGACGATCCACTCCCTGTCGACCGAGTAGCGAGCGAACCCGCCCGCGAGTTGGTCGAAGATTCCTCCCCGCGCCATCGAGTCGAGCGTGTTCGTAACCATCGGCCCGGCTTCGTCGTTCCCTCGCGCGGCGAGACGCAGGAGGAGGTCGATCGTCATTGGCTGCGGGAACTTCGGTGCTCCTCCGAATCCCCCGTACAGCGGGTCGAACGAAGACTTCAGTTCCACGAACGCTTGATCTACGACGTGAGGACCGATGTCCCCTTGGGAGGGTTTCAGTTTGGACACGGCCCCCAATTGGTCCGTAAGGAGGCGGCCCTGTTTCTCGACGACGTCGCGCCGTTCCCTCCACCCCTCGGCAACCGCCTCGAGCAGCTTTCGGAAAGAGGGGAGACCGTGTCGATCCTCCGGAGGGAAATAGGTCCCGCCGAAGAACGGATGTCCTTCCGGGGTGAGGAACATCGTCATGGGCCAGCCGCCTTGACCGGTCATGGTCTGCACGGCCTCCATATAGACCGCGTCCAGATCCGGTCTCTCCTCGCGATCCACCTTGATGTTTACGAAGAGCTCGTTCATCATCCGAGCCGTTTCTTCGTTCTCGAAGGACTCGCGTTCCATGACGTGACACCAAAGACATGCGGCGTACCCGATCGACAACAGGATGGGCTTATCCGTTCTGAGCGCTTCGTCGAGGGCCTCATCACTCCAGGGCCACCAGTCGACGGGGTTGTCCTTGTGCTGCAAGAGGTAAGGACTGGTCTCTTCAGCGAGGCGATTAGTCATGAACGAATGATGCTCCTTTAGTGTGGGCGCCTATGGCAGGCGTCGCCTATCTCCTCCTACCCATCTCGGGCGCGATCGCGTACTTCACCGCCTCGGACGCTCGAACGAGGTTCCATGGGCTCCAGGCCATCTTGCTGGGCCTCCTCTGGCCACTCGCTCTCATCGTCTGTTCGCAGATCACTCCGGGGGCAACGCAGCTCGCCGCTGCCGGAGGAGCCATCGTTTGGCTGACCTTCATGGTGCTCAGCGCCCTGGGCCTCGACCCCCGGATCCCTCTGGCCGGCAAGCTGCTGCGTCGTCTGGCGGAGGGTGACCCCACGGGGAGAACGGAAGCCGGGGTCTGACGGAGCGCTAGGGCACCTAAGCGCGGGCGGCGAAGCACATGCGACACGACGCGGCGGTCGAACCGTTCACCGCTCCGCATGAGGGGCACTTCCAGAAGGAGCCGGCCTGCCATTCCGTGACCGGCTGAACGGACTCCTCGGAAGAGGATGCCGGAGCAGGTGCGGCCTCGGTCTCGGTCGCCACAGCAGGTTCCTCGATGACCGGCGTGGCGGCTGGTGTCTCCAGTTCCGGCTCCAGCTCGGGCTCGGTCGCGTCATCGCCGGCGTCGTCGGTCGCCTCCGGCTCGAAATACCGCTGGGGGGAGTCGTCCGACAGACTGGCGAGCTCCGCCGTGATCGCGCCGGCCTCGGCCGAAGTCGGGTTCGGCGCAAGGGTGTGGGCGGGGGCCGCGGTCGAGGGGGCCGGTTGCCACTGGCCCTCCTTCTCGTCGTACACGAGTAGTTCGCCCCCGCGCTTGAACCACCACCGGCCGTCGCGCTCGAAGGGCTCTTCATCGGGCTCTTCATCGATCGAACGTTGGACGACGCCGGCCGCTGCGGCGGCCTCGACAGAGGACCCTTCTTGCACCGCGGCGGATGCGGGGGTCCCGCCGCGCGCCCAGGATGGATCCGTCTCCTCCGTGCCGCTGGGGTCTACGGCGGCGCTAACCGGAACGTCATCCGTAGGGCTCCACCCGGTGTCGGCAGCGGCAGCCGGATAGTCGGTCGCCGGAGCTTCGTAGGCGACGCCCGCGGCAGAGGCGGCCGGCGTGGCCGCGCCGCCGAGTGCGAACTCGGCTCCTATCCCCGAAGCACCGGGATCGACCACCTCTTCGTAAGTCGGCTCGAAGTCGTCGGTTGCCTGCTCGGATGCGTCGGTCCCTTTGTCCCTCGACACCCGCTTGGGGGGCCGGATGGGCTCGATGCCCAGAGCCGTCATGACCCGGGTCAGCGCGCCGTAGAGCACGTACATGCTCCCAAGCACGCCGAGCAGCAACACGATCGCCAGAACCAGCAGTGCAGTTTCCATCTCCTAACAACTATAAGGGGATGACAGGTGGGTTTAGTGTCCGATGCAGAGGCTTTTCGAAGTACTTCCAGACGGCGTGCGGACAAGGAAAGAGGTGCTTGATGGCGGTGATCAAGACGATAGATCTGGTTGGCGTCTCGGCCGACTCATGGCGAGATGCTGCTCAGCAGGCGCTTACCGAAGCCTCCCGCACGATCCGGGGCATCGACGAGATGGACATACTCGATACCTCGTGCCGCGTCGAGGACGGGCAGATCGTCGAATACCTGACGCACGTCCAGATCAAGTTCCGGATCGAAGGCTGATTGGTGTCCCGTCCAGCAACGTCCTCCGGGCCTTGGCGGCGAAGCCGCGGCGCCTCGCGGCGTTCTCAGTCGGGCACGTACCTTTCAGGTACGCACCCTCCCTGCGGCCTTGCGATGCTTGCGTTTCGAGCGCCAAGACCTCGGCAACATCACTGGACCGAGCACTAGATGCCGGGCGTATCCCTCGTTGGGATCCAGTGGGGAGACGAGGGCAAGGGGAAGGTCACCGACCTTCTTGCAGAGCACACCGACGTCGTCGTTCGCTACCAGGGCGGCAATAACGCGGGGCACACGATCGTCGTGGGAAGCGAGCACTACGCGCTACACCTGATCCCGACGGGAATCCTCTATCCGGGAT
>JAXDJL010000144.1:0-7243 GCA_034665685.1 Actinomycetota bacterium
TGTTCTGCCTGCAGCTCTGTTGGTGGAAGGACGAGATGTGATGCCGCTGGCGGACTTCGGCTGGCCGTCCACGGGGGACGCTCTGCCTACCCTGCTGACGCTCGCAGGGATCGCAGTTGGGCTGTGGATCGTGAGAGAAGTTGCTTCTTCGTTCAGAAAGGGCCGCTCTTGAAACGCGTCTTGCTACTGGTCCTCTTCGTAGTGCTCACCGTTGCCGCGCTGGTTCCCTTCTTCGCGCAGGCAAGTCATCAGAATGCGACCGACCCCAATGACGTGCAGGGACTGTTGGACGTCCGCCGGGTGCACGTGAGCCCCGAGCGGCCTCCTCGTTACACTTTCCGCACCTTCCGTCGCTGGACGGTGGCCGAGGTGTGGGATGCCGGTTACCTCCTCGTGCACTTCGACTCTTTCGGAAACCAGCACTTCGACTACTACGCGCTGGTCCGGTCCAACGGCAACGAGTTACTCGGCTCATTGTGGCGGGACCGCATCCGGCGCTCCGACTACAAGGTCGGCAACATCAAGGTGTGGCGCACGGACAGAGAGAGAGTCACGGTCCGGGTCCCCTTGGATCGTCTGAACGTGAGACGTGCTTACTACCGCTGGTACGCAAGCACCCTGTTCACGAGCGACGTGTGCCCTCACACTTGCATCGACAGGATCCCCGATGGAGGGGCGATCGAGGAACCGTTGGTCGAACCGACCCCGACGATCACCGTGACGCCGACTCCCACGATCACCGTGACGCCGACACCGACGCCAAAGAAGACGAAGAGCCCTTAGACCGCGGCGGTCATCATCATCGGGGACTGAAGGTCGTCGTTCTCGCGCTTGATCTCGAGGATGTCGTCCAAGGATTCGAAGAACATGTCCAGGAGATCGGCGTCGAACTGGGAGCCCCGGCCCTCCTTCATGATCTCTAAAGACCTGCCGAGCTCGAATGCTTTCCTATAGACGCGGTCGGTCGTAAGCGCGTCGAATACGTCGGCGATCGACGCGATGCGGGCTTCGAGCCTGATCTCGTCCCCTCGCAGTCCGTTGGGGTAGCCCTTCCCGTCGATGCGCTCGTGATGCGAGAGCGCGACCCCGGCCGCCACCCGAAGTAGCTCGGATTCAGAGTCGCGCAGGATCCGATAACCGATGTCGGGGTGCTGCTCGATGATTGTCCGTTCCTCCGTGGAGAGCCGGCCCGGCTTCAACAGGATGTTGTCGGGGATCCCGATCTTCCCGACGTCGTGCATCTCGCTCGCGACCCGCAGCAGTTCGGCTCGCTTGAGGCCCATGCCGGCGCGCTCGGCAAGCAGACCGCAGTAGTGGCTCATGCGCCGGATGTGTCGTGCGGTTTCGTCGTCGCGGAACTCGGCCGCGATCGAGAGGCGCGTCACGGTCTCCTGTTGGGAGAGGCGCACCTGCTTCTCCGTCAGCTCCAATTGAGTTACCGCGTTCCAGAGTCTCGCCGTACGATCCTTGACCTTCGCTTCGAGGTCCTGGTTGTAGGTGAGTAGCTCCTGATGGAGAGCGCGCGTCTCGAGGAGGTTCTTTACGCGCAAGAGAACCTCGGTGCGATTGAAAGGCTTGGTAAGGAAGTCGTTGGCGCCCAGCTTCAGGCTTCTGTCCTTCGCTTCGTTATCACCATCTGCGGTGAGCACGAGCACGGGGAGGTACGTCCCATCCGCGAAGGTCTCACGGATCCGCGCGAGGAGGTCGTATCCATCAAGGATCGGCATCCGCAGGTCTGTGATGATGAGGTCCGGCTCGTTCTCTCCGCAAAGCCTCAGCACCGAGGTCGGGTCGGTTGTGGCGATGACGTTGGTGTATCCATCCGCTTCCAACAGTTTCTCGAGCAGCCGAACGTTCGCGGCGGCGTCATCGACGACGAGTATGCAGAGATCGTTCGTGTTCAAGCCACCGCCTCCTTGAGACGCTCGTCGAGCATCCTTCCGAATCTCTCGATGTTGAGAGGCTTCGTCAGGTAGTCATCGGCACCGGCCTTCAGCAGTCTCTTCTTCTGACTCGATGTTGCGTCTGCGCTAACGATCACGACGGGAATTTCGCACGTTCGTGGATCCCGACGGATCTCTCGCAGAGCTTGTTCACCCGACATGTCTGGCAGGTGGAGGTCGAGCAGGATGACGTCTGGCAGGTACTCGCGTGCCAGCTCCAGGCCCCGCTTCGAATCGACGGCGGTGAGGAGCTGGACGCCTCCACGTCTCTCAAGGAGACGCTCGATGAGCTTCAGGTTCGAGAGGTTGTCCTCGATGTAGAGGATGGTTTGACTGATCCCCGATTGCGGCAGGGAAGGGGCAAGCTGGAGATCGATCGCGATCCCCTGCGGAGCTTCTGCGATCGGGAACTCGATCGAGAACGCGGTTCCCTCATCCGCGGCGCTGGTCACGCCGATCTGACCGCCCATCACCTCGACGAGACGCTTCGACAGCGCGAGCCCCAGGCCGGTCCCTTCGACCCCGGTGGTCTCCGCTCCGAGACGGTCGAAGGGCTCGTAGAGGCTCTGCATCTGGTCCGCAGCGATCCCGAACCCGGTATCTCGAACGGTGATCTGCAGTCGTTTGGAGCCCACCTCCGTGACCGAAACGAGGACGCTGCCACCCTCGCGGTTGTACTTGATGCCGTTAGACAAGAGGTTCAGGAGGACCTGCTTTAGTCGCTGCCGATCGGCCATGACGTGCGGGTCGCCTCCGGTCGCAGCAGCGGAGAACTCCATCGTGATGTCGTGACGCCGCGCCATCGGTTGGAGGAGGTTCACGACCTCGTCGATCGAGTGGTTCACGGAGATCGGCTCCAGCGACAGAGTCATCTTTCCCGCCTCGATCCGAGAGATGTCGAGGATCTCATTGATCAGATCGAGGAGATGCGTTCCCGCCTTCAAGATGTAGTCGACGTTCTCTCTTCGCTCGCCCTCGGGCTCGTCCATCTGCAGTAGCTGCCCGAAGCCCAAGATTGAATTGAGCGGCGTGCGTAGCTCGTGGCTCATGCGCGAGAGGAACTCGCTCTTGGCGTGATTAGCGTCCTCAGCTTGTTCGCGGGCGATGATGAGCTCGGCCTCGGCGTGCTTGCGTTCAGCGATCTCTTTAAACAGCTCCGTGTTGCGGTCCTGAAGCTTCTGGTTGAAGCTCTCAACCGTGGCTCGAGCCACCGCTTCCTGCTCGAATAGCTCAACCCGCTGCATCGCGAGACCTGCGAGCGTGGCTATCGCTTGAAGGAGGACACTCTCTTCAGCGCCGAAGAAGGGCTTCAACTCGTTCGTCCAGATCTCCAGGGTGCCCGTTCCGCCGCCTAGTTCCACGGTCTGGGAGGCTGTGTCTCCGGTGCGTTCCTCGCCGAAGGATTCGACGACCTCCCCGGCCGGATCCCGGATCAGCGCGCCGGGGGCCCCCAGCATCGCCACTGCGTGCGGAAGAAGGGTTTGGGCGATCCTTTCTCGACTCATTGCGGTCATTAATTCCTGTATGGCTCCCTGCAGATTCCTCTGTTCGGGACGACGCCAGATCTCTCGCAATACGACTGGAGGGGAGGTGGCGATGTAGAAGCCCGCTGCACTTAGCAGGACGATGATCTGGACGATTGACTCGAAGGCTCCACTGGTCGCGATCACGGCCAGCAGCACACCCACGTTCAGTCCGACCACAGCGGATGCCATCAGTCGCATCCTCCGGCGCGTCACTGCCGGAACCCTGAAGGAGACCTGCCACAGGCGACCCCCCGTGAGACCGGACAAGAAGGTCCACTGAAGGAGGAGCGCCATCAAGAAGACGATCATCCAAGCGGGTCGTGCATCGCTCGAGGCCGACAATGTCGGCATCAACATGCCGGCGACGATGATCGCTCCGGTGGAAATGATGGCGGCCCCATCGATCGCCTTCGGAAAAGACGTGAACGACTTGGCGAACCGATAGAGGAAGTAGGGGAAGAGGACGATGATGACGACGGTCAGCTTCTGGAGCCAGGGCGATTCGCCGAGGATCCCCCAGTCCTGGAGAGCGGTCTGGAGCTCCACCAGGCCGAGGGAGAGGAACGCGAGGCCGACCCATCTCATGGAGGAGGAGCGATCCGAGATCCACTGCCGGAAGGACGCGGCCGCCGCAGCCCCAAAGAGGACGATGCTTGCGATCAGTAGTAGCCGGTCCATCGTCCCTCCCGCTCTTCCAGCGTCGGCAGCCGGGGCATGTGCCCGATCGCCCCTCGCTGGAAAGGTCTGGGTTTCCTACCCAGTATTTACTAGTCCCATGCCTAGGCACAAGTAACTAGTCAGTAACTGTTCGGTAACCGGACAGCCGAACTTGAGCCAGGGGCCGGCCAGGGGGGCGGCGGCTAGGGGGGCGGCTCGTTCCACATGCGGCGGGGAGGGGTCGGACCTCGGCGTCCCGTCCGGCGGGCTTTCCGGGCGGCGGCCTTCCGGAGGTTGTGGCTGATCAACCGGGATACGACGATCCAGGCGACGGACACCACGATCAAGAGGAAGGCGGCCACCGAAAGGATCGGATCCTTCGTGAACTCGGCGAAGGTTCCAGCTTTCGCAAGAAGGAAGGAGTCCACGCGCACACGTTAATTGAAGTGCTGCGAGGATAGATGTATGGACGTGAGCCTGGTCGGCAAGCAGCGCGAGCTCGAGCAGATCCTCGAGTCGATGGGCCGGACGGTGGTTGCTTACTCGGGCGGCGTCGATTCCTCGTTCCTAGCGGCCACCGCTCACTCGATCCTCGGAAAGGACTCCCTTGCCGTCACGGCCGTCTCACCTTCGCTGGCGCGGCGCGAGCTGGATGAGGCGCGCAGTCTCGCTGCCGAGAAGGGTTGGCAGCACGAGTTGGTCGGGACGCACGAGGTCACGCGCGAGGAGTACGCGCGCAACGATGCCGAACGCTGCTACTGGTGCAAGAGCGAGCTATTCGACGTCCTTGCGCCCATCGCCACACAGCGCGGGGCCGAGATCGCCGTGGGGACGAACGTCGACGACCTCGGCGATCACCGGCCCGGTCTGAGAGCGGCCGACGAACGGAACGTGAGGGCCCCCTTGGTGGAGGCCTCACTGACGAAGGCCGAGGTCCGGGCACTGGCCGCGAGCATCGGTCTTCCTACCGCCGACAAGCCGGCCTCACCCTGTCTCTCGTCGCGCTTCGCGTATGGGGTGCGAGTGACGCCGGAAGGTTTGCGTCGCGTCGACAAGGCCGAGGACTTCATCCGCTCGTTGGGTTTCGAGGTGTTCAGGGTGCGCGACCACGGAGATCTTGCGAGGGTCGAGGTGCAACCTGAGGAATTGGAGCGAGCCGCCGGACTGGCGGAAGAGATCTCGGCGGAGCTGACGCGCCTTGGGTTCCGTTACGTGTCGCTCGACCTGAAGGGGTTCCGCTCAGGTGCGATGAACGAGGTGCTTGCCCCCCCAAGCATCGGCCCCCCGGGCCGCTGAACCGAAGAGACCCGATTACTCGTCGCTAGATGCGTCCGTTGGCTCTCCGAGAGGCTTGCGGGCCTCGATCTTGTTGACGAGCTCTTGGGCGATGTCTCGCAGCTTCAAGTTGGCTCTCTGCGAGGCGCGCCGCAGCATCTCGAAAGCCTCGTCTTCCGTGACGCCCTCCCGGGCCATCAAGATCCCCTTCGCTTCTCCGATGAGCTCGCGCGACTTCAGCGCTTCCTTGAGGTTCTCGCTCAACCGCAGCGCGTTCGCAAAGGTGTATGCGTTGGCCACGGCCACGGCCGCGTGTTCCCCGAAGAGGTCGGCATTCGCAGCCCCGGTCCCCTCGAACGCACTGAGTGTCTTCGAGTAGAGATTCAGCGCGCCGAGGGTCTCACCTCGCACCTGCAATGGAATGCTCAGACTGCTCATCAACCCGTCCTTCGCCGCCCGCTCCGTGAATGTCTTCCAGCGCGCGTCCTGGGGGATGTCGCGCGATTCCACCACTTTCCCCGTGCGTGCCGCATCGAGGCATGGGCCCTCTTTCGAGGAGTACTGATGCTTGTCGATGGCGAGCACCCATTCGTCGGTAGCTCCGGCGGTCGTGGGTTTGCCCTTTTCGAAGATCGTCATCCCCGCCGCTTCACACCCGGGGATCGTTCTGACGGCGAGCTGGGAAACGTGCTGAAGCGTGTCTTCGAGGGTCTGGTTGTCGAGCAGGAGCGTCGACAATGCGTGCACATCGTCGCCAATTGAGTCGCGGTTGGGATGCTGGGCCATTCGGGCACTTCCTCTCCGGCGTGAGCTAGAGAGTCGGCCAATGGCCCCATAGCAGGCGCTGATGTCTGGGTTTCAGACTTCGCAATGATCTGTGTTGCCTGCCCAGCCTACGCCCGCTGAGGCGAGGAAGATAGGGGGTCGCTACCGCGGCTGCCTCAGAACTTGACGATGGGGCACGTGAGCGTGCGGGTGATCCCTTCGACCGACTGGATGTTTGCGACGACCAATTTGCCGAGGGCGTCCATATCGGGGGCCGAGGCGCGGACGATCACGTCGTAGGGCCCGGAGACGTCGTCTGCGGACTCGATGCCGTCCAGATCCCGGATCTCGCGCGCTACGTGCCCGGCGCTCACGGCGGTCTGGATCAGTATGTATGCCTTGACTTCGTCAGCCACTCGATCTCCCGTCTTCGATCCGGCGGTGCGGGGATTCTAGACGGCGGTTGCGGAAGTTCGCACGCGCCGGTCCTCGGGCGGAGTCTCACAGGCGTTTTCCGCTCGGTAGGCTTTCGCCCGATGAACCAGTTCGAAGGCCGTCCGTGATGTCGTCGCTCCCGCCGCTCGTCGACGAGGAGGCGCTCTCCTCTTATCTGGCGGATCACCTGCCGGGGGCCGGCGAGTTGGTCGTGCAGCGGCACCAGGCCGGTCACTCGAACGAGACCTTCTTCCTCTCGCGAGGCGCCGACGAGTTCGTTCTTCGCCGCCCGCCGCTCGGGGCGTTCCTTCCGTCCGCGCACGACGTTGCCCGTGAGTACAAGGTTCTGACCGCGCTGCGCGACACGCCGGTGCGCGTTCCTCAGACCTTCCTCTTGTGCGAGGACGAGTCCGTGATCGGAGCTTCGTTCTATGTGATGGAACGAAAGCGGGGAGAGGTCATACGCGACTCGCTTCCCGAGGGAGTGGATGAAGAAGGCCGGGGTGCCATCGGCGAGGAGTTGGTGGACGCGCTGGTTGAGCTTCACGCGGTGGACATCGCGTCGAGTGGCCTCGAGGGTTTCGGGAGACCCACCGGTTATCTCGAGCGTCAGCTTCGGCGTTGGACGGGACAGATGGAGCT
>JAXDJL010000145.1:0-2536 GCA_034665685.1 Actinomycetota bacterium
CGAGGAGGCAGGCTTGCACCTTGTGGCCGTCGACGTTGATGGGCTCACTCTGCGGGTCGGATGCCTCCACCATCGTCACGGTGAACTTGGTGACGGTTGAGTCGGGAAGGATCGTGAGGAAATCCCATGCGATGGCCGACATCTTGTCGGGCGTCTCGTAATCTCCGCCGACCACCTCAACCGGCAGGCGCCCCGCGCGGCATCCTTCGCCCGGGGCGGATCCGAGACCCGGCGTCGAGGGACAGAAGGGATTGGCCAACTCCACCTTGGCGGCGTCTCCGCCCGTCGGGTTGGGCACGGCCTGCGAGGTCTGCGGTTCCCAGTACCAGGAGCGGGCGAGGGTTGGAACGTCCGTCTTCTCCGCGAAGGCCGGGACGATCGGCAGGATCGCCAGGGCGCCGAGGGCGAGGACGCTGAGGGCCTTGATAAGTCCGCGTCGAGTCACGTCGATCCTCTCGGTCTCAGGTTGGGTTGCTACGTGCTTGTTTCTGCGTATACGCACTGATTCCTGCCCTTTGAGCCCCGCCATCAACCCTGCGTGAGCACCCGGGAGCCCCAGAAGCGCCCATCCCATCCGAAGAGTAGCAGTCGCGCCCGATGTAGCAGAGCGAGCGAGAGGGACGCTTCGTTTGCTAGGCTCTCGTCCTCGTGAAGAAGCTTCGGGCCATGTGGCAGTCGTTAGCCGGCGATGTCGATCGCCGAGTTCGTCTCGGCCGGATCCTTGGCCTGACCTTCATCGCAGGTGGGTTCGTCGTCCTCTACTTCGGGTGGAACGGCGCCGCGAGCCGCAACTTCGTGCAGGGCCAGTTCCCCTATCTCCTGTCGGGCGGCTTCACCGGCTTGTCCCTCGTTGTCACGGGCAGCACCCTTCTTCTGATCGCATCGTCCCGCGCCGAGCGACAGGTCATGACCGACAAGTTCGACGAGCTCTCTCTCCTCCTCGGGCGCACCCTCAACAGGATGCAGGTCTCGCCCAACGGGTCCTCCGACGGACAGGAGCAGGTGATCGCCGGCACGACGGTTTACCACCGGGCGGGATGCAAGATCCTGGAGGGGAAGACGAACCTCACAACCCTCTCGATCGAGCAAGCCGTGGCAGAGGGGCTGGAAGCGTGCCGGGCATGTGAGCCGCCCGGTTCCGCGGAGAAGGCCGGGGCTCTCAGCTCAGCGGGTGAAACACCAAACCAGTGATCGCTTTCGGCCAGAAATAACTGGCCTTCTGCGGCATCCGCTCGCCGGAGCGAGCGACCTCCACGACCTCGGCGGGATGAAGCGCGCGTAGCAGCACGCCGGCCGTCCACCCCTCTTCCTGAACCAGACGGCGCACCTCCTCGGGGTCCTTCGAGAACACGATCTCTTGGGCGTTCGGTGCGACCTCGGGGAGGAGCACCTCGTGCAGCGCGACCACGTCGAGGTCTCGCCATGCTGGAGCCCGCTCGCCGACCGCTCGCGTGACGTACTCGTCCGATACCTCGACCAACCACTCGCCGTCCTTGGTGACGAACACGAAGGGGTGGTCGGCGGTCGATTTCTCGAGCTCGGTCTTCGCGGCGGCGGGGTCGATCGGTCTCGCTCCCAGGGAGGCGAGTGCATCCACGATCGGCTCCGGGCCCTCCGGGGACCTGAGCGCTCTGTTGTAGGGGAGAACGACGAGCTCCTCCGCGTCGGCGTCCACCGCGAGGCACATCACGGTGCCGGCCTCGGGGAGCTCGTCGCCCGACTCCTCGGCGAACGCGAGCGCGGTCTCGTACCTGTGGTGGCCGTCGGCGATCACGAGGGGGCCGGGTGCCAGCGCTTCGGCGAGGAGCTCGATCTCGGCGGGGGCCGTCACCTTCCACAGCCGGTGGAGGATGCCCTGCTCATCTTGGAACCGTCCCACCGGGGGCCGGTCGGCAAGCGACCCGTAGAAAGAGGCGACTCCGCCGCCCCCTCTGTAGATGGCGTAGATCGGCGAGATATTGACGGGAAGGGCGCGCATCAGGGCCAGTCGATCCTTCTTGGGCCCCGGCATCGTCCGCTCGTGGGGGAGCACTCCCGAGCCGAAGGGCTCCAGCTCGAGGGCGCCTATGACACCGACGACGCGCCGTCTTGCTCCGTCGTCTCCGGTGAAGTCCTGCCGGTAGACGTAGAAGGACGGCTCCTCGTCCTGCTGAAGGACCCCATCGTCCAGCCACCTGCGGAACGTTTCGGAGGCGTTCTTATACTTCCCGTCCTCGTCGTCGCCCGTCTGCGCCAGCTCCAGTCGCACGGCATTGTTCGGGTCGCGCTCGTGGAGGCGCGTCTGCTCTTCAGGTGAGATGACGTCGTAAGGCGGACAGGTGACGTCCGCCAATCGCTGGGTGGGGGAGTAACGGATCCCTCGGAAAGGTCTGAGTCGTGGCATCTGGGCAGAGAATAAGCGAGAGCTTCGACTGTTTCGTCTGCGATCTCGACGGCGTGCTTTACCGAGGGGACGCACCCATCGAGGGGGCCGCCGCGGCGGTGGACGCGCTCCGCCGGGCCGGCCACCGCTTCCTCTTCCTGACGAACAACTCGA
>JAXDJL010000146.1:0-7889 GCA_034665685.1 Actinomycetota bacterium
GGTCACGAGCTCCGGCGTCTCCTTCACGTCTCCTGGTTTCCCTTCACCAAGAGACAGACGCACGAAGGCCCCCGCGGGTTTTCACCCATCCATCTTCGTCGGAGGACGCCTATTTGGGGATGCGGAACTCCATCTCGGCTCGGACCCGGCCATCGGCGTAATGACGGATCTCGCCGTTGGGAGAGGTTGCGACGTAGGCAATGCCCCCCTCGTCCAGCATGCCAAAGGCATCTCTGTTGTTCTTCAGATGTTCGCCCAGGACGGTTCCCGAGATCTTGGCCATACGCATGACATCAACCCACCCGAACACCCCGTACTGGCCCGCGTCCGGATAAACCCCGGGGAACGGCTCTCCTGCGCCCACCCAATCGACGCGGTTCCCCTTCCAACGAAGACGAGCGGAACCGAGCAGCGGATCGAACTCGAATCGCTCGGCGGCGATCTTTTTCATCCGTCCGCCGATCGAACAGGCGATTATCGTGAAGTGCTTGTCCGAAAGGCTGAGGCACTTGGCGCGAGCGACCAGAGCGCGCGTCTGTGACCCTTCAGCGCTCGTCCCGTGACCCGCGACCGCGAGATACATGTAGTAGTCGCCCTTCTCCTTCACGAGCCATGAGGCGTCGGCCGAACGATAGAGGCCCGCGTACGCAAAGGGGGCGGAAACGGCTCCGGAAGGGAAAGCTCCGACGAGCATCACTCCAAGCAGCACCATGGTGAGCAGACGTCGCATCTTCAGGCCCCCTTCGTTATCCGCTACCGAAGAGATTCGCTGCTCGGCCCGCCAAGTCCTGCGTCGCGTGGGAGCATGGCCCGATGCCTACTCGGTCGGTCGTGATCACGGGAGCCTCCACCGGCATCGGGAGGGCCTGCGCTCTGCGCCTCGACGCCAAGGGCTGGCGCGTCTTCGCCGGCGTCCGGAAACAAGAGGACGCCGACGCTCTTCAGTCGTCGGCCTCCGACCGGCTATCGACGTTGATGATCGACGTATCGGACCAGAGCTCGATCGACCAAGCAGAACGCACGATCCATGACTCGCTCGATGGAGCGGGGCTCACCGCGCTGGTGAACAACGCGGGGATCACCGTCCAAGGTCCCCTCGAATACCTGCCGCTCGACGAGTTGCGCCGGCAGATGGAGGTGAACGTGACCGGTCAGCTCGCCGTTACCCAAGCCTTCCTGCCACTGATCCGCAAGACGACCGGGCGGATCGTGTTCATGGGATCCGTTGGGGGCCGCGCTCCGTCGCTGCCGTTCCTCGGTCCCTACATCGCATCCAAGTACGCGATCGAAGCGATTGGTGAGTCTCTTCGACTCGAGCTTCTCTCCTCCGGCATCAAGGTGTCGATCGTCGAGCCGGGAACCATCAAGACGCCTCTCTGGGAGAAGGGTTATGCGGACGTTGACCGCATAGCCGGATGGCTGCCTCCCGAGGGCCTCGACCGCTACCTGAAGCCCATGGAGAAGTCCATGCAGTTGGCCCGCGCGGCTGAGAAGCGAGGGACTTCACCCGAGAGGGTGGCGAAGAAGGTCGAGCACGCGCTCACGTCGTCACATCCGAGGAACCACTACCTCGTCGGTGATGCTTGGGTGAGGGCCCGGGTCGAAGCGAACCTCCCCAAGCCCCTCCGCGACCGCCTCTTGAAAAAGCTCCTGCTGAACAACCGCTAACGAGATCGAGCGTCGAGCGCCTCCGAAAATCGTCCTCGGCGTAGAAAGATCTTGCGTTCTCATGGACGCCATGGGCGCTATCCGCCCACCACGTCCAAGAGAAAGCCACTCTCGTGGAAATCCTGACCGCTCACCGGCTCTGATTTCCCTGAGTCTCCATTTGTTGGGGGCAGAGACGAGATCCCATGTAAACCTTCCGGGTCTCTGCAGGCTTGTGTCTGTGAGATGACTTCTTCGACATACGTGGTGCCCAGGGCGGAGGTGAACCGGCTGACATTCGAGGACTTCTACGCCGCCGAGTTCGACCGCGTCCTCGATTCCGCCTTCGCCTTCTCCGGTGACCGGGATGCCTCCGCTGACGCGACCCAGGAGGCGTTCGCCCGTGCCTTCGCCCGATGGCGTCGGTTGAGCCGGCAAGATTGGGCGGGCGGCTGGGTGACGACTACCGCTCTCAACGTGCTGCGCCGCAGGTACCGGGACGCGGCGGGATCGCGAGTCCCGGTGGATGAGAGAGCGTCGCATGACGCACATGGGCGCGTCGATCTGCTGCGGGCTCTGCGGGCTCTTCCCGTTCGGCAACGTGAGGCCGCCGTCCTCTTCTATATGGCCGATCTGCCCTTACATGCGGTCGCCGACGCGATGGGGGTCAGCGACGGTGCCGTGAAATCGCATCTGGCGCGGGCGCGCGAGGGCCTGCGGGTGAGTCTGGAGGAACGTGATGCATGACGACCTGAAGCGACGACTGCGTGATGAGGTCGACGCCGAGCTCGGCACACGGCCCCCGCGAAATCTCTCGGACGCACTCACTCGAGGCCGTAGGAAGCGGCTCGCGCTGCGCCTGGTGACCACGATGTCAATGGTCGTCGTCGGGAGCGCTCTCGTTGCGGGGGGACTCGCGATCGGCCGTTCGATGTTGAGCGATGAAGCCCTACCGCCGGCGAACCCTCGCGCGGAGGGCATCTTCGCCGAGGTCGGTGGCTGGATCGCGTATCGGAGCGGATCGGAGATCAGGGCGGTCGATCCAGCGAACCCGACTGAGACGCGCTTGATCGCGTCCTCCAAGGAGGCCGACCCGATCGGTTGGTCTCTCGACGGCGGACGGCTCCTGCTTAGACCGCACCCTGAGCCGATGGTCAGCTATGTCGACGGCGGGTGGCAGATCGGATGGGAGCAGCCCGAGTCCCCCCTCGATCTCTTCGTGCTGGACTCGAGCGGCTCGAGAACACGACTCACCCGTGGCAACGGTCGCTCGGATACCCCGAGCGGCACGTGGGGCTCATTCTCGCCAGATGGCAGGAACGTCGTCTACGCGTGCTGTGGAGGTGCCCCAGGTCCCTACATCATCGACGCCGACGGGGGCCGACCTCGGGAGGTGCCGGGGGATCGCTGGGCATCCGGTGGCGAACCGTTCGCGGAGTGGGCGGCATGGTCCCCGGACGGCTCAAGGATCGCGTTCGTGGATTTCTGGGAAGGCCATCCCACCTACGGTCAACATGCCTACACGTTGTCCTTTCATGACCCGGACAGTGGCGACAAGCTGGGGGAAGTCGTGAACGTAGGCGCCGCAGGTCCCACATGGGCTCCCGACGGCTCACGGCTTGCCTTCTGGGCGGTTGTGCCCGACGAGGATGCCGATCCCTCCAACGCGACCTTGGGCCCGGGCGGCGATTTCCCCGCGCAGATCTTCGTCATAAATGCCGACGGCTCGGGGCTGCGCCAGATCACCCACGCTGGAGACAATCGTTGGCCGACCTGGTCCCCAGACGGATCGCGTATCGCCTTCGCGCGCGGTCGGCTGTCGTTCATGACGGCTACCGATGGGTCCCAAGCCGCTTACGTCCAACCCGGCACCCGACAACTGGTCACCATGGCTCCTGACGGCACCAACGTACGGATAGTGGAGGGCGTCCAGCCGGACGGGCCGATCGCCTGGAGCCCACTCCCCTAAGAAACGTGTCGTCCTTCGGCCCCGAACGCATCACGCGGACCCGAAGGGGCATCGCCGTTAGCGCACCCTTCATGACCGTCTATGCAGGTCGGAGTGCTTATTCAGATCACAGCTGCTTACGTCTATTTCCGCCTACATCCGCTAGTGATGTTGAGTTTTTGTTGAGGGCGGCGGTCCAGAATCCGATGAGCGCTCAGCTAGATGCCATTCCCTCAGGTCATCGCTAAGCGAATCCGATACCTATCGGGATCAGCCTGCGGCTGCCAATTGACGAATCTTCTTCTTGGGACGAGTGCGCACCAGGTCGTGATTCGACTGGAGGTTCAACCAGAGCTCAGGAGTCGTTCCAAGCGCACTCGCAAGCAGCCAAGCCGTCTCGGGTGTGACCCCCCGCTTCCCGCGGATGAGCTCGTTGATCCGCTGAACAGGGACACCTAGGTGGTCTGCCAGTGCCACTTGCGTTATGCCAAGAGGCCTAAGGAAGTCCTCGAGGAGGATCTCTCCGGGATGAGTGGGGATTCGGTTGTTCGGCAGCATCTCTACTCCTTAGTGGTAATCCTCGATCTCGACCTCATGGGCATCTCCGCTCTTCCACCGGAACACGATCCTCCATTGGTCGTTGATCCGGATGCTGTGCTTACCTCGTAGTTCTCCTTTTAGAGGTTCCAGCCGATTGCCGGGCGGAACTCTCAAGTCCCCTAGATCGTGAGCCGCATTGACAAGGTCGAGCTTGCGCACCGCTGCGGACCGGACATCCGGCGGAATCTGCCGAATCGCCTTCCCGCTCTCACCATGAAACAGTGCCTCCGCCGCCTTGTCCGCGAATGAAACGATCAATCCGACCTATTCCTCACTCCAAGATTATACATGCTTGCACGGATAACATGCAAGAGGCCCACCTGCCCCGGACTCAGAAACTGATCCAGGGATGTTGAAATGGCGTCAACTCATCTCTTCACAAATATTCTTTCTGTAAATAGTCTATATCTGTACTATCTGCTAAGGTATGCGAATGGAAGTCGCCAGCCGCCTGCAGCTGACCCAGGAGGGTCTCGCCCTGGGGGCTCTCTTGCGCTCTCACCGGGTCGTTCTCGAAGAGGTTGAGATCCAGCTGCAGCAGGAGGTCGGTCTTTCGTTCCCCCTCTACGAGGCCTTGGCCACCTTGGCGATGGCTCCCGAGCAACGCCTCCGGATGGTCGACGTCACCAGGAGGATGTGCGTCTCCAAGAGCAACGTCACGCAGCTCATCGACAAGCTCGAACGACAGCAGCTTGTGTCGAGAGAGCTCTCACCAACGGATCGCCGGCTGGTCTATGCGCTGCTGACCGAACGCGGCCGGAAGGCCGCAGAGAAAGGCACCGAGATCTTCAACCGGGTCGCGAACGAGTGCTTCGCTCAATTCATGACTAAGGGCGAGATCGAGAAAGTCGCAGGCGGGCTGACCAAGGTCACCGCGGCACTGGAGCCCGACAGCATCGTGTCCGCCACGAGCAAAGAGTCTCTTATGAACGGAAAGCGAAGTGGCTCGCATGGGTGACTACGGACACGACCTCGAGTTTGGCGTCTTCATCGAGCCTGCCGCCCAGTCAGCAGACGAGGTGGTAACCCTGTCGGTGCTCGCCGAAGAAGCGGGCTACGACCTCATCACGTTTAATGACCATCCCTACTCACCACGCGCTCTGGACGCCTGGACGCTGATGTCCTTCGTGGCCGCGCGGACCCGTCGCGTACGGCTAGCGGCCAACGTCACGAGCCTGCCGCTCCGGCCACCAGCCGTGTTGGCGCAAGCTGTCGCGAGCCTCGACATCCTGAGCCACGGACGGGCCGAGCTCGGCATCGGTGCGGGCATGGCCTGGGACGCGATCGAGGCGATGGGCGGGCGGCGCCTAGATCCGGGCGCCAGTGTGGAGGCTCTCGAGGAAGGCATACAGGTGATCCGGGAGTTGTGGGACGCCAGTGAGCCGGGCGGCGTGCGCTTCGAGGGCAACCACTATCGGCTGTCAGGCGCCCTCCGCGGGCCGGCCCCTGCGCACGACATCAGCATCTGGGTCGGCGCGTTCAAGCCCCGGATGCTGAGATTGGTTGGCCAGCTTGCCGACGGGTGGTGGCCGACCATCGCCGCGCTCAAACCCGGTGACCTCGCCGCCGGCAACGTCGTGATTGATGGCGCGGCTGCACGAGCCGGACGCGAGCCCCGCGCGATCCGGCGGCTCTTGAACGTAGGAGTCATCGGCTCGCCCGGGCGCGATATGGTCGCAGAGCTCGCAACGCTCGCCCTCGAAGACGGGATCGGGTCCTTCATCGTGTCCGTAAGCGATCCACAAGAGATGACGGACTTCGCATCCGAGGTGGTGCCGCGCGTTCGGGAGGCTGTCGAGGAGGCGCGACACGGTTCGGCTCCCCCCGCAGCGACGGGATCGGCTTCGGTCGGCCCTAACGAGTCGACGGAGAAGGCAGCACACGCCGAGAACGAGAACGATCGGTTGGGGGTGGTGCCCACACCGAGCGAAACGATCCGCCTTAGCGACCGACCACCCTGGGACGAATCGACGCGACCGCGCCGTGACCGCTTGGGTCAGGACGTGACCTACACAGACCACGGACGCCGCGTCGCGAAGCAGCTGATCGAGGTGCACGACATGCTCCGAGGCGAGCTGTCGGACCTGCGGGACATCCTGGAGCAAGTACGCGAAGGGGCCATGCATGCGGGAGACGCGAGAGCCGCGCTCAACGAGATGGCACTGCGGCAGAACGACTGGACGCTGGGTGCGTTCTGCGCCCGCTACTGCAGTGTCGTGGAGCAGCATCACAGAGGCGAAGACACCATCCTGTTTCCGCACCTCGCCCGCAACGAGCCGCTGCTAGAACCCGTGCTCGATCGGTTGACCGATGAGCACCTGGTTATCCATGACGCGATCCAAGAGGTCGACCGAGCCCTCGTTCAACACATGACACGGCCGGAGAACCACGTCGCGATCCAAGGTGCGATCGATTACCTGACCGACGCTCTCCTCTCGCACCTCGCGTACGAGGAACAGGAGCTGGTGGAGTCCCTAGCGCGGTTCGGGTTCTACCCGGATCAGGTGGCCGTCAGGAGCTGAAGCGCGTCGTTGACCTGGGCTTTTTGTGGGCCAGAGGGGAATTGAACCCCCGACCTCGTGCGATGCGAAGTTGGGGATGGAGCCGCTCTAGCGCACCCTTGGTGGACCAGAGGGGAATTGAACCCCTGACCTCGTGCGATGCGAAGTTGGGGATGGAGCCGCTCTAGCGCACCCTTGGTGGACCAGAGGGGAATTGAACCCCTGACCTCACCCGTGCGAGGGGTGCGCTCTACCAACTGAGCTACTGGCCCGCTGAGCCCTCAGGTTACCGCGGGCGCGCTCCCCAACTCCTCAACCGCCGCAAGCGGCGAGGGCGTCCGAATAGAAGTCGATGTATTCGTCCATGTGCGGGTTCCAGTAGGAGTAGCTGTGCTCCCCGGGGGCTGTGTGGAGGGTCACGTCGGCACCTTGTTCCTCGAGCAAGCCGGCGAACGCCTTATCGGCCTCCACGAATGGATCGTCGTCACCCACATCGATCCACACCGGCATCTCGTAGACCGGCCCCGCCTCGGCAGCCGCGAACAGATCGTGTCGCGCGAAGTCTTCGGCGTCGTCGAATGCGCCGTTGGGAGTCTCGCCGCCCGTGCGCCACAGTGCGGCCGAGTGTCCACCGACCGCGCAGAACCTCGAGGGGAAAAGACGCGCCAGGTCGAGTGCCCCGAACCCACCCATCGAGATGCCCCCGATCGCAACGCGGTCGCCGTCGGCTCCGAGCTCCTCGGCGGCCGCGGGGATCGCCTCGTTCACCACGTAGCGTCCCCATGCTCCGTCCGCCCGGTCGTGCCAGTAGCTCGCCTCGCCTCCATCGAGCAAAACAACGATCGGTGCATCTGCTCCGCGATCAAGCAGGGCCTTGAAAAGCTCTGCGCTGAGCAGGTCTTTCGGCTCTCCGCCTCGGCCGTGCAGCAGCACCAACAACGGCGGACGAGCAACCATCGACACGGGAACGAGTCCGATCGCGTCGCGCGGTCCATCGACGAAGTGACTATCGACCTCGAAGTCCGCGCGCCGGATGCCCGCCGGGATCGGATCTTCCTGGTCCGGAAGCCACAACCACAGCGCGGCGACCAGCACGCCCAGGAACCCCGCGAGAAGAAGGAGTCGCCGCGGAACGGTCACTCAGCTCCGGCTATCGCGTTCGGCCCTCACGGACCATTCCCTAGTTTGCCTGC
>JAXDJL010000147.1:0-6486 GCA_034665685.1 Actinomycetota bacterium
CGACCGAACATCAGGCCGCAGGAAACGTGCTTGGGGATCTGATCGACGCTCGCCGCCGAGTAGAAGTTCTTGGATCCGAGGCCCTTCACCAACGCGGGCAAGAGGACGGAGGCGGAAAGGCTGTGCACCGACGGATTGCCGGCGTACATCGCGACCGCGTCCTTGCCGTACCGATCTATAACGGCCCTCAGTCCGCGCTCGACCGCATCGAACGCCTCGTCCCACGACGCCTCGCGTAGTGCGTTCCCCTCGCGAACCAGAGGTGCGCTCAGCCGGTCCGGATCTTCCTGCAGATGCTTTACCGCGGTGCCCTTGGGACAGATGAACCCATGGCTGAAGACGTCGTCGGCGTCGCCCCGCACGTTCGTTATGGCGTCGTTCTCGAGGGTGATCTCGAGCCCGCAGGTTGCTTCACAGAGCGGGCAGGTCCGGAATTGGGTGGTCGTCGACATGGCCCCTCCCTTTGGTGCGGTCGTACCTCGGCGGGCCGGACAACCCTACCCCTCCGGCCTCCCAGCCTCCCCGGATGAGAGTGACGATAGTCGAGGTCTCCCGATTCGACCCTTTCGAGACGTATGTCACGCGTGAGCTTGTGGCCGGTGAGGGTTTCGAGCGTGGTCGGCTCATCCATCCCCTGAGCCACCAGGCTGAGGAGGTCGCGCAGCGAGATGATCCCCGCCACCTCCCCGTTCTCGGCCACCACCGGCAGATGCCGGAACCACTTGTCGAACATGATCCCTGCGGCCTCGCGCACAGTTGCGGAGAGCGGAACGGTGACGGGGTCCGGGGTCATCACATCGCGTAGCGAGACCTTCTTTGGGTCGTGACCTTCCGCTACGACGCGCAACACATCTCGTTCGGTGACGATGCCGATCAGCCGGTCGCCTTCGGTGATGAGGAGCGAGCCGGTCTGCTGCTGCCACATCTTCGCGGATGCATCGCTTAGAACGTCATCCGCGGCGTCGGTCAGGGCGGCCGGCGTCATCAGGTCCGAAACGTTCATCTGCGAGATTCTAGACTGCGCGAGTGCGACTCGGTTTAGCGATGCCTCATTACGACACGTCTCTTGCCGGACAACCCGCTTCGTGGGATGGCCTGCGCGCGGCGGCCGTCACGGCCGAGGGGGCCGGATTCGACTCCCTGTGGGTCTCGGACCACCTCTTCCTCGATTGGGGCAAGTACGGGGGGCCGGCCGATAGGCAGGGCTCGTTCGAGTGTTGGACCACCCTGTCCGCCCTCGCAGGGGTGACCGAGAGGGTGCGGCTTGGTTCGCTTACCCTCTGCAACGATCTTCGCAATCCCGCTCTGTTGGCGAAGATGATCGCGACCCTCGACGTCCTCTCCGGAGGTCGAGTGGATGCTGGTTTGGGGGCGGGGTGGTACGAGCCCGAGTATCGGGCGGCGGGCATCCCGTTCGATCCCCCCGGGGCCCGGATCGCACGTCTCGGCGAGGCGGCCGAGATACTCCGGCGGCTGCTGCGGGGCGAGGAACTCAGCTTCAAGGGCCGCCACTACGAGCTGGCCGGAGCGATCTGCCGGCCGCGCCCCCTTCAGGACCCGGCCCCCCCGGTGTGGGTCGGGGGCAAGGGCGACTACCTCCTGAAAACCGTGGCTCGTCACGCCGACGGATGGAACTTCTCGTGGCTGGGGTCCTTCGAGACCTACGAGGAGCGCCTTCGCGTGGCCGAGAAGGCATGCGAGGAGGCGGACCGTGATCCGGCCGACCTGAAGCGGAGCGTGGGCGTCTACCTCCTCGCCGGACGAGACGACGCGGACGTACGCCGCCGTTTCGAGCGGCTCATCGAGCGCACTCCGGAGGGCGTCCTGGCGGGATCTAACGGGGGGGCGGCAGTATCCTGGGAGGAGTTCAGGCAGACCCGGGTCGCCGGCACGGTGGATGAGGTGGTCGACCGACTCGGGAGGCTGTCCGAGCTGGGGGTCGAGGAGGTAATCGTCACCCTGGGAGTGTTGCCCTTCCAGGTCTCGGACCTGGAAGATATCGAGATGGTGGGGGCGGAGATCGGTCCCCGCATCCGCTGAACGATCGGAGGAAGCATGTCTGGAATCGGAGCTCCGGAGCTACTGGTGCTTCTGGTGATACTGCTCCTCATCTTTGGGGCGAACAAGTTGCCGAAGCTCGCGCGCTCGATCGGACAGGCGGGCAAGGAGTTCAAGGAGGGCGTGAAGGAGGGGGCCGTCGCTCAGCCGGTCGAGGGACCCTGTCCCTTCTGCGGCGTCCAGGTCCCCGCGGACTCGAAGTTCTGTCCCGGATGCGCCAAGAGCGCGGAAGAGATCGTGGCGGAGCGCGCCAAGCAACCGAAGCCGAGCGCCTAGGGCCCTACGGCTGGAGGATGACCTTCATCGCCTCGCGAGCGGCGAATAGCTCGTAACCCTCAACGGCATCGGCGAGGGGGAGCCGGTGCGTGATCACTTGGCCGGGATCGAGCTCACCCAAGGAGACGGCCGACAGGGCCTCGTTCCAGTGTGCCTGCACGTTGGCCATCCCAGAGAACCTGATGTCGATCCCGTTGATCCACGCACGACCCATGGATAGCTCGACGCGCTCGGCTCCGTAGACACCGATCACGACGACACGGCCCCCTTCTCTGACGCATCGCATCGCGGTCTTGAACACAGCGACCGCCCCGACCGCATCGATCGCGACGTCCGCCGCCTCGCCCCCGTTCGCGCTGCGGATGACGCCCGGAGGATCGTCCGCGTCGACGACCAGGCCCTCGAGCCCGATGCCACGCGCGAACTCCACGCGTTGTTCGTCCGTGTCCAGCACCAGCACCCGAGCGCCCGTTCTGCGAACGGCCATCGCGCTGAGCAATCCGATGGGTCCCGCGCCGATCACCGCCACGGTGTCGCCGGCTTCCGCTGCCGCGAGGTGCGCCGCGTACATGCCGGTGGCGAGGACGTCGCCGCAGAAGAGCGCCTGCTCGTCCGTGAGGGAGGCCAGCGGACCCTCGAGGGGATGGAGGTTGACGTCCGCGATCGGAACGCGCACGTACTCGGCCTGCGCTCCGTCGAGGTCGCCCGTGAGCGTTCCAAGCCCCAGCGCCCGGCGTTTGCGGCAGTGGTTGTAGCGCGCCGCGGTGCAGGCCGGACACTCGCCGCAGGCGATGAGGAAGGACCCCAGCACGCGGCTCCCTTCGGCGTAGCCCGAGGCACCGGGTCCCGTGGCCTCCACCGTTCCGACGAACTCGTGACCGATGACCCCGCCCACCCTCATCCCCGGCGTCTTCCCATCGAGGAGATGGAGGTCGGAGCCGCAGATAGCCGACAGCCCGATGCGGACGATGGCGTCCCCGGGCTCCTCGATCCGGGGTGGCGCCACCTCGTCTACCTCGACGCGGCCGTCTCCAGCGAACACGACTGCCTTCACCGGATCTCCTCTCCTCGGCGGGGCCGGGCGATGGGATTGGAGGGGGGCGTTTTGGGGGAATCTGTAGGCATAAGTAGTCGCTATCTTGCGGCACTCGCACGAGGAAGGGAACCGATGACGAACGTGGTCACCATGTACTCAACCACGTGGTGCGGCTATTGCGTGCGCCTGAAGCGTCAGCTGCTCGAGGCCGGGATCCCCTTCCAGGAGATCGATATCGACCAGCCCTCCCACGAGCATCTGGGGGAGAGGATCGTGGCCAAGACCGGGGGCTTCCGCACGGTTCCCACGCTGGTGGTGGGGGATGAGCTCCTGGTGAACCCGACCCTCGCCGAGGTGACGCGAGCCCTCGCCAGCTAGGCTCTAGACGGAACATCGAGGCTTTTTACCTATAGTAAGGTACTAACATGGCAAACTTCCGCGACCTCTTGGGGCAGGTGCGCTCGGCCATCCGCGAGGTCACCCCCGAGGAGATCCACGAGCGTTATGAGCGCGGCGACCGCCCGCGGCTCCTCGACGTTCGAGAGCAGGACGAGGTCGAGGCGGGGATGATCCCGGGGGCCGACCACCTATCGCGCGCTCATTTCGAGAGCCGGGTCGAGGACGTGCTCCCCAACAAAGACGACGAGATCGTCATCTACTGCGCGAGCGGGGTGCGCAGCGCCTTCGCGGTGAAGACCCTGACCGAGCTGGGATACAGCAACGTGGCGTCGATGTCCGGTGGTTACAACCGGTGGGCGGGTCTCGGGTTCGAGTCCGACGTTCCGCACGTCCTCGATGCAGAGCAGCGCGATCGCTACTCGCGCCACATCTTGCTCCCCGAGGTTGGCACCAAGGGCCAACTGAAGCTTCTTAACGCGAAGGTCTTGTCGATCGGCGCCGGAGGGCTCGGCTCTCCTGCTCTTCTCTACATGGCGGCTGCCGGCGTCGGCACGCTCGGCATCGTGGACTCGGACGTCGTCGAGACGAGCAACCTACAACGACAGATCATCCACTCGGGCGACACGGTCGGGATGCTGAAGGCAGAGTCTGCGCAGGAAACGATCAAGCGACTGAATCCCGACGTCCAGGTAAACGTCCATGCGTTCAGGCTCGATGAGTCGAACGCTCGAGACCTGATCTCGCAGTACGACATCGTCGTTGACGGATGCGACAACTTCGACACGCGCTACATCGTGAACGACACGGCGGTCGCTCTCCGCAAGCCCGTGATCCACGGATCGATCTTCCGGTTCGAGGGGATGACGTCAACATTCATCCCCTTCGAGGGACCCTGCTACCGGTGCCTCTATCCGGCCGCGCCGCCCCCGGAGCTGGCGCCTACTTGAAGTGAGGCAGGTGTCCTGGGCGTGCTCCCGGGAATCGTTGGAGCGCTTCAAGCGAACGAGGCGCTCAAGTTGATAGTCGGCTACGGAGACCCCCTGGTGGGACGGCTGCTCACCTTCGACGCACAGTCGACGAGCTTCGCCGAGGTGAAGGTTCGCCGGGACCCCTCTTGCCCGGTCTGCGGCGAGGGAGTCTCGCCGGAGGGCACATCCCACACCTCCTAACGTGAAGATCGCGGTCATCGCCGACACGCACACGATGGGCTCCACCCGCACTGTGCCCGCGGGTGCATGGCCGTATCTCGAATCCGCGGATCAAATCCTTCACGCCGGCGACGTGGTGGACCCTTCCCTTCTCGACGAGATGAAGTCGCTCGCCCCACTGAGTGTCGTCATGGGGAATTGCGACGGGTGGGACGTGCGGGACTGGGGTGCTCGCGACGAGCTCGAGATCGAGCTCGGTGGGGTCCGCATAGCCATGCTTCACGACAGCGGTCTGCGCGGAGGTCGTGAAGCGCGCATGCGCAAGCGCTTCCCGGACGCTCGCGTCGTCATCTTCGGGCACTCGCATATCCCATGGAACGAAGACGCCGACGGCCTGCTCCTGTTCAATCCCGGCAGCCCAACGTGGAGGAGGCAAGCACCGATCACGTCCATGGGCCTCCTGTGGATCGAGAACGGTGAGGTCGAAGGCGAGATCGTCCCGGTATGAGCGCCACCGGCGTGTGGGCATGACCGACGTTGCCCACGCCCTCGCGGTGGCGATCGATGCCGCGTCCGCGGGGGCCGAGGTTGCGTCGGCGCGTTTCGGGGGCTCCCCCGAGGCGCGGCAGAAGCGCGATGGTTCGTGGGTCTCGGAGGCCGATCTCGAGGCGGAGGCGGTGATCAGGGCTCACCTGGCCGCGGCCTTTCCCGAGCACAACATCCTCGGCGAGGAAGAGGGCCTTAGGTCTGCGTCCGGGGGCGAGCCCGTCGATGGAGCTCCGATGTGGGTCGTGGATCCGATCGACGGCACTCACAACTATCTCAGCGGCATCCCGATATGGGCGACGCTCGTCGCTCTGCGTGAGGGAGGGAGATCTGTCGTCGGCGTCTGCTCCGCTCCTGCCCTGGGAGAGCTCTACGACGCGGCGACCGGCCTTGGAGCGCGACTCAACCGCGACGCGATCCACGTCGACCCGCTCGAGGACCTAAGCGCCGCGACCTTCGTCTTCGGTGGCGCGGACGCCTTTGTGGCCGGCCCTCATCGAGCCGCGTTCCAAGCGCTGGCGCGTCGTTGCCGGAGAAGCCGTGGTTTCGGTGACTTCTGGGGCCACATGCTCGTGGCGCGCGGGTCCGCCCACGTGATGCTCGAGGCACAACTGAACGAGTGGGACGTTGCGGCGCTGCAGCCGATCGTCGCCGAAGCGGGGGGCAGGGTCACCCATCTGGGCGGCACCGAATGGGCCGAGAAGGGCTCGTGCCTCACGACGAACGGCGCGCTCCACGATGAGGTGGTGCGACTAGGGGCCGCCGCCCTCTCCGGCGCGTCTGGTTAGCTCTCTCTCTACGAGCGCCGGATCGAGTCCGCGGGCCGCCAACAACACGTAGCTGTGGAACCAGAGGTCCGCCACCTCCGACACGAGTCGCTCGTCGCTTTCGGCGACGCCGGCCAGTGCCGTCTCGACCCCCTCCTCACCGACCTTCTGAGCGGCGGCCTTTGGGCCCGCCCGGAGGAGGCCGGCGACGTAACTGTCATCCGGCATCTGCTCGCGTCGCTCGAGGATGCGCCGC
>JAXDJL010000148.1:0-5946 GCA_034665685.1 Actinomycetota bacterium
GCGGGAAGGTCGGGCGGATCCACATGAAGAGGAAGATCATGAACAGCGTCTTGCCCATGAACCAGACGACACCGGGGATGTAGGTAAGTGGGTGCCACGGGATGATCGGCTGGTACCCGCCGAGGAAGAGCGTCGCGCCGATGCCGGCGAACGCGACCATGTGCCCCATCTCGGCGAACATGTGGGCGAAGATGTAACGCATGCCGGAGTACTCGGTGAACGGGCCGGTGATGATCTCGGACTCCGCGACCGGCATGTCGAAGGGAACCCGCGTCATCTCCGCCACGGACCCGATCGTGAACAGCATGAACGCGATCAAACCGATACCGGGAGGCCAGATCGCGAAGGGCCAGTCCTGGGCCTCGACGATCGCAACGATCGAGAGCGACCCCGCGAGCATGGCGACCACCGCGGCGGACAGCACGATCGGGAGCTCGTAAGCGATCAGCTGCGCTGCGGAACGAAGCGCGCCGATGAGCGCGTACTTGTTGGCGCTCGACCAACCGGCCATGAGGAGCCCGATCGTCGAGACGGATCCGATCGCAAGCAGGTAGAAGAGTCCGACGTCGAGGTCTTCGACGATGAGGTTCTTGTCCACCGGGATGACGAGATAGATCATCACGATGGGGGCGAAGATCACTGCAGGCGCGAGCTTGAAGACCTTGCGGTCGGCCGCCGCCGGGATGATGTCCTCCTTGTAGAGGAACTTCAGACCGTCGGCCAGGGTCGTTGCCCATCCGTGGAATCCGCCCGGATACATCGGACCGAGGCGCTGCTGTAGGTGAGCCATGATCTTGTGCTCCGCGTACCCTCCGGCGATCGCGCCGATGGGCACGACCGTGAGGATCACGAGCAACTTGAAGATAAGGATCTGCCAGTCGGTCAGGTTGATCTCAGGCATCAGCGATCGATGTCTCCCAGGACGAAGAAGAACGAGCCGAGGATCGCAATCATGTCCGACACGAAGGTGTTCTTGAGGACGATCGGAAGAACCGACACGTTGTTGAACGAAGGCGTCCGAATCTTGAGCCGGTACGGCCTGCGGTCACCGTCGGAGATCAGGTAGTAGCCGAGCTCGCCGAGCGAGTTCTCCGAGCGCACGTAAACCTCACCCTCGGGAGCCTGGATGACGCGCGGCGCCTTTCCGAGGATCGGGCCGGAGGGGATGCCCTCGATCGCTTGCTCGACGATCTTGGCGGACTCGTACACCTCGTGCAGCAGCACCCAGAAGCGGTCGAAGCAATCTCCGTTGGGGGCCGTCGGCACGTCGAAGTCGAACTGGTCGTAAACGAGGTACGGCTCATCCTTGCGAACATCGAAGTCGATGCCGGACCCGCGCGCGATGGGGCCGGAAACCCCGTAGTTGTAGGCGGTCTCCTTGTCGAGGACCCCGACGCCGATCGTGCGCTGCTTGAAGATCTCGTTGCCGATCAAGAGGTTGTAGTAGTCGTCGATGCGCGCCATCACCTGACGGACGCCGGCCAGCGAAGCCGCCATGAACCCGCGCGGAACGTCCTCTTTCAGCCCGCCGGCTCGCAGGAAGCCGAAGTGCATCCGGCCCCCCGTTGCCTGCTCCATCGCAGCTTGGATGTCCTCGCGCTCCCGGAACGCGTAGAAGGTGGGCGTGATAGCGCCGAGCTCGGCGCCGAAGGAAGCGAAGAACATGAGGTGATTCAAGATCCGCGTCATCTCGGCCATGATCACGCGCATGTACTGGGCGCGAGGAGGAACCTCGATCTCCATCAGCTTCTCGACGGCCATCCACATCGGCAGCTCGTTGTGCAGCGATGACAGCCAGTCCATCCGGCACACGAGGTTCGTGATCTGACGGTAGTCGCGCGCCTCGACGAGCTTCTCGTAGCCGCGGTGCATGTACCCGATGATGGGATCCGCATCGACGAGGATCTCGCCGTCGATCGTCGCGAGCAGCCGGAACACTCCGTGCGTGGCGGGGTGCTGGGGACCGACGTTGAGCACCATCTGCTCGGTCGCGAGCACGCCCTCGGAGACCTCCTTGGCTACCTCGGCGGGGTCGCGAACGACGTCGTGGTCGATGATCGACATGACCTACCTACCGCCCGCTGCCGCTTCGGCGGGATCCTTGGCCCCCGGCCAGTCCTTGACGATGCGTGACGGCAGCTTGAACGTCTTGCGCAGCGGGTGCCCCTCGAAGTCCTCGGGGAGATAAAGGTTCGTGAGGCCGGGGTGGCCCTCGAAGTGGATGCCGAACATCTCGTGCGCCTCGCGCTCGTGCCACAGCGCGCCGCCGAACACGCCCGAGATCGTGGGGCAGATGAGCTCCTCTTTCAGCGGCACGTGGATGTTCACGTGGATCACGAAGTCCGGCGAGTAGAGATGGATCAGAACCTCGTAGGGGGCCGGGAGGTCTGCCGCCCCGCCTTCCTCACCACCGAACGTCGTCCAGTCGACCGCGGACAGGAACGTGAAGAAGAGGCACCGGAGGCCCTCACCGTCGCGCAGCTTGCGCGCGACCTCCGGGAGGTTCGCCGGCTCGGAGCGCACGTCCACGTGACCCCAGTTGAGGTTGATGTCCGCGGCCAGCTCGCCGAGCTCGGCACGGACGCGCTCGAGCGCCTGCTCCGGAGCGACCTTGTCGATGACGGGCATTGTTCTAGATGCCTCCTGCCAAGCCCGGCTCGGGGATGTGCGGGATCGGAACCTCGCGGCCGCTCCACTTCTCCGCGATCTTCTCGTTCTGGATCTTCTGCTGGAGACGGATGACACCCTGTAGCAAGGCCTCGGGCCGCGGGGGGCAGCCGGGCACGTACACGTCGACGGGGATGACCTGGTCGACGCCCTTCGTCACGCTGTAAGAGTCCCAGTAGGGGCCGCCACAGTTCGCGCAGGAGCCCATCGAGATGACGTACTTCGGCTCGGGCATCTGGTCGTAGAGGCGCTTGATGGGTCCGGCCATCTTGTCGGTCACGGTTCCGGCGACGACCATGAGGTCCGCCTGGCGAGGCGAGGCCGGGAAGGGGATCACGCCGAAGCGGATGATGTCGAACTTGCTGGCGATCGCGGCCCCCATCTCGATACCGCAGCAGGCGAGACCGAACTGCAGCATCCAGAGCGAGTACTTGCGGCTCCAGTTGAGGAGGAAGGAAACCGGCTTCGGAAGCGGGACCTTCTCGATCACAGCCATTCGAGTACCTCTTTCTTGATCGCGTAGAGAAGGGCCAGGGCGAGGATCCCGATGAAGATGACCATCTCGACCAGCGCCTGCGTGCCGAGGGACTTGAAGACGATCGCCCACGGGAAGAGGAAGACGGCCTCCACGTCGAAGATCACGAAGAGCAGGGCGAACATGTAATAGCGGACGCTGGTGTGCTGCCAGGCGCCCCCGATGGGGTCGATACCCGACTCGTAGGTGGTGGATTTCTCGGCGTTGGGGTGGTCCGGGCGGACCAGCTTCGCCAGGGCAAAGGTCCCGAACACCAGCACCACGGCCACGATCCCGAAGATCCCGATCGTGACGTACTGGCCGAAGTAACCCTCAGGCATCGAGTCCTTATCCCTCGTATCCGGATTGGAGTCTGAAGCGTGACGCCCGGGACTCGTGGCGAGATTCACGGGCCGCTGTCGGGCCCGATCGGGCCTCAAGTGCCGCTCCGTCACACGCGCCGAAAGTCCTGGAAGCCGCACGAAAACTATCACGCAGCAGGCGTGGTCCTAGGGCTAAGTGCCTTCGTGAAGAGGGGGCCGCGCAGCGCGGCGCGAGCGGGTTCCGCGGGTCGTCTTGCCGGGCCGTCTTGGGCCGTAAAAAGGCCTGGCAGCAGGCGAACCTGCTGCCAGACCAACCGGGTTGGGGGGGACCTGGGACCCGGTCTCCTTAAAGGGTAAAGGGTGACGCAGGATAGGTGTCAACATCAGCGCCCGGTTTGTTACGGAATTGACCAGTGGAACGCGATTACTTCACTCCGTAGTGAACCTTTTCGGTAACGGAGTCCCAATCTCGTCTGCTCCGCCGTTCGGTCCGGGGTCCGCCTTAGCATCTGGAGGACATGGCCGACTCGCCCCCACTACTCACGACGCAAAAGCTCGTTCGCGCCGGTTTCCGCGACCTCTTGAAACCACCGTTCCGGGCTCTGCTCGCTCTGAACCTCTTCTTGACGCTCGCCTCCGACAGCTTCGGAGTCGAGCCCGACGACGTCACGGCTTGGCTCTCCCTGCTGCTCCTCGCGGTGTCCACGTATCTGCAGATCGCCCTGACCCTCGCGGCCGCGGACCTGAAACCGGCGCGGAGCGCGGACACTTGGGTGCGGGCCGCATTCAAGCAGCGCTGCTTCTGGCGCTTCTTCGTCGCCAGCCTGTTATCGCTCTTGGTGATCGTGCTCGGGTTCGCGGCGCTGATCGTCCCGGGCGTCATCCTGTGCGGGGTGTTGTCGCTCGTTCAGCCCGCCGCGGTGTTGGAGCGATTGGACCCGATCGCTGCGATGCGGCGGAGCTCCCTCATTTCCTCGCGCGCACGCCGTCCGCTGGCGATCTTCTTCTTCCTCCTGGTCCTGCTCCCGAACGTCACGCTGCAAGCCGGTTTCTATCTATCGGGCGAAGAGACCCTGGGGCCGGAGTGGGTGACGCTCGACCTGATCACGGTAGTGCTCTCGATGGGAGCCACGATCGCGCTAACAAGAGCGTTCGTAGCCCTGCGCCCCCCCGCCCCCGCCGCGGACCCCAAGCCAGCCCCGAACTGAAGTTCTCGTCCAGTTTCGATACCCGGACGGTACAGAAACTAGACGAGAAGGTGGACCGCGTCACCGTCGGCGCGTTGCTTCCCTGATCTGGTAGGGCGATGCACCAATTCGCGGCTGCCGACCGCAAAACCGAACGGATCGGCCGGGGCCAGGACGGAGTGCTGGCGCGTTCGCAACTGTTGGAGGCCGGCCACACGTCTCGATCGATCGGGACCAGGCTGCGCTCCGGTTATCTCACCCAGCTCCACCCAAGGGTTTACGGCTTGAGCGCGGTGCCGGACTCATTCGCGAAACGTTTGACGGCCGCTTACCTCTGGGCCCAACCCGGCGGCTTTCTCTCGCATCGTTCGGCGGCTTACCTCCACGGGCTGGACGGCGTGACGAAAGGTTGCGTCGATGTGTCGCTGCCGTCGACTCGCAGAACGCCCGGCATCCAGTGCCATCGCCTGAGCTCGACGGATCGTCCCCGATTGCGCGCAGCGGGGACGGTGAAGATCACTTGGGTGGAACGGACACTGCTGGATCTTGGTGCGCACCTTCCGCCGCGAACGACCGGCCTTGCTCTCGATGATGCGCTAAGAGAGCGGAAGACCACCCTCCAACGCCTGTGGCGAGAGTTGGATCTGTACGGCGGATCGGGAAAGAGCGGAAGCAAGACGCTCCGAGATCTATTGCAGTTGCGCGACGACCGGGACGGCAAGCTCGAAAGTCAATTGGAGGCCGCGGCATTGACCGTGCTGAGGGACCGCTGTCTTCCCCAGGTCACTCCCCAATTTGTCGTTAGGGAGGCTGGTTCCAACCCGCCTCGTTTGGACTTCGCCTATCCCAGTTGCCGCATCGGGATCGAAGCCCACAGTTACAGATGGCACTTGGACCCCGAACAGATGAAAAAGGACGCAGCTCGGGACAACCGGTTGAAACTCTTGGGCTGGACCGTGCTCCATTACACCTGGGACGACCTGCATTTCGAACGGCAGCGCGTCATAGCGGAGATCCGACAGCTGCTCGTTCGGTGCGGCGCCCTTCTCGTCTAGTTTCGATACCCGGACGGTACAGAACCTGGACGAGAACCTGGAAAAGCTCTCTTAGAGGGAGAAGTACATCGTTGCTTTTTCGGCTAGGTCGAATAGGGGGGCCCATAGGAGTCCTAGTAGCAGCGTCGCCAGTGCGGTTAGGCCCACTACGGCTCCCGATATGGGGCCGACCGGCAGCGTTTCCACGTTCTCGTCCGGCT
>JAXDJL010000149.1:0-3820 GCA_034665685.1 Actinomycetota bacterium
GCCGTGATGCCGAGGGAGAACCGTACATAGAGAAGATGCGGGAAGAGCTCTCCTTCCTTGCTTATTTCCCGCAGATCACCGCCATCGAGACGGAGGCGGACCTCCTGCACGCGTGGGCTGCGAAGGCAGACCCCTCAGCGGAAGAGGAGGCACTCGCGCTGTACGAGCGCGCTATGTCGATCGACAGGTGGAACCCGATCCTGCGCGCCAAGGCGGCGGATTCATACATCGAGCTGGGCCGCGAGGCGGACGCGCTGGCCCGGCTCCTGCCCCTAGCGGGCGAGAACGTGCCGTTCGCGCGCTACTGGGGAACGCTCGCCTTCGTGCACGCGCGCTTGGGGGACGAGGCGGAGGCCGAGGAGGCCGCGACCAAGGCTTTCGCCATCGACCCGAGAGATCCACGAGCTCTTCAGGCGGTGGACCTACTCTCTGCGGTGCCCCGCGCCTGAGGGGAGATCCTCGTCGGGCATCTCCTCGACCACGCGACCCAAGAGCCCGTTGATGAATCTTCCGGAGTCCTCGGTCGAAAAGAACTTCGCCAGCTCGACCGCCTCGTTGATCGCGACGGCCACAGGGATGTCGTCGCCCCACAGCAACTCGAAGACGGCGATGCGCAGGAGGCTCTTGTCGACGACGGGCATCCGGTCGAGTGCCCAGCGATCCGCGTACCTCACGATCAACCCGTCGATCTCCGCTTGGTGATCCTGGACTCCGGCAACGAGGGCTCTCGTGTAAGCGATCGTGTCCGGGGTCGGTTCTTCGATCTCCCACATCGATTCGGGCTCGTCCTCTTCCTGCGGCGCCGCGGTCTGTGCCCACCCCGCGGCCTGACGGCTGCGGAAGGACTCGATCGGGAGGGAGTCGCGGATCGCGGCTTCGTAGAGAACGTCCAGCGCCAGCCTGCGCGACAGCCTCCTCGTTCTCACCGTGCCGTCCGGGGTGCCGAGGAGGGCCGGCAAGCCACGATCAAGCTTTGGAGATGTAGTCGCCGGACCGCGTGTCGACCTTGATGCGGTCTCCCGTAACGAGGAACAACGGGACCTGAACGCTCGCGCCCGTCTCGACGGTCGCAGGCTTCAACGCTCCCGACACCCGATCGCCCTTCATGCCGGGCTCGGTCTCCGTGATCTCCAGCTCGACGGTGTTCGGCATCTCCGCGCTGACGGGGGCCCCCTCATAGGTCGGGATCAGGCATGTCGCCCCATCCTTGAGGAACTTCACGGAATCACCAAGCAGCTCCGGGTCAAGGTGGATCTGCTCGTAGCTCTCGTTGTCCATGAACACCAGCCCCGCGTCGTCGCGGTAGAGGAACTGCATCTCGCGCTTGTCCAACATCGCAAGGTTGACCTTCTCGTCGGCGCGGAAAGTGCGCTCGGCGATCCCCCCGTTCTTCAGGTTGCGCAGCTTCGTCTTGACGAACGCTTGACCCTTCCCCGGCTTCACGTGCTGGTAGCTGAGGATCGTGAATAACGTTCCATCGATGTCGAGGGTCTGCCCCGGACGCATGTCGTTCGTTGAGATCATCTGTCTCCCTTACTCAGAGCTCGAGAAGCCGGTCCTTGGGTGCGCTCCCCAGGACGCGGGCACCGTTCTCCGTTATCAGTGCGCAGTCTTCGATCCTGACTCCACCAAGGCCCCCTATGTAGACGCCCGGCTCGACCGTGACAACGTCCCCGACAACGAGCACGTCTTCGGAGGTGCGCGCCAAACGGGGAGCTTCGTGGATGTCGAGTCCGACGCCGTGTCCTAGACCGTGCTCGAACACGTCGCCGTGACCCGCATCGTCGATGACCTTGCGAGCGGCGGCGTCCGCGTCGACTCCCCGAACCCCGGGCCCGAGTGCGTCGATCCCCGCCTGCTGAGCCCGGCCGACGATCTCGTAGATCCGAAGCTGCTCTTCTCCGGCGGCTCCGAGGACGACCGTCCTGGTCATATCGGAGCAGTACCCACCTACGCGGGCTCCGAAGTCCATCAGCACGAGGTCGCCTTTCTCCAGAGCGCGCTGCGAAGGCGTGTGATGGATGTGCGCGGACAGGGGGCCGGATCCGACGATGGGCGGGAAGGAGATCTCGTCGGCCCCCGACTGCCGCATCTGCACTTCGAGGTCGAGCGCGATCTCGACCTCGGTTCGGCCCGGCGCAAGCCGGTCCTGGATCCATTCGAATGCAGCATCCGCGATCGCGATGGCGCTTTCGAGCTGCTGAACCTCGTCCGCATCCTTGACGCGCCGTAGCTTCTCGACCATCCCGGTCGTAGGTACCAGCTCTGCGCCACCGGCGGCCGACGCAAGAGCATCGCGCGACGCAAGCGTTACGTTCGCCGCCTCGATTCCCAATCGCTTGACGCCCTTCTTCTCGACCAGCGAGGGGAGCGCGTCGGACAGGCGATCCGGGTAGATGACGATCTCGGCGCCCGCGACGAGCGACGCTGCACGCGCTCGATAACGACCATCGGTGAGGAACGTCGCCGAGTCCCGAGTGATCAGCACCTGTCCGTTCGTTCCCGAGAATCCCGTGAGGTACCGGACGTTCGTCAGATCGGTCACGAACAGGCCGTCCATGTCCGCTTCCGTTAGCTCGTTCTGCAGCCGGGCTACGCGCCCTTCATGATCCATCCGATACCGATCCTTTCAACGCTCGGAGCCCCAGGAGATAGGAACGCGGCCCGAATCCGGCAACTATCCCCGTGGCCGCCTCAGCGGTAACGGACACGTGGCGCCACGGCTCGCGCGCGTGGATGTTCGACAGGTGCACCTCGATAACGGGGAACGGGACGGCTCGGATCGCGTCGGCTATCGCTCTGCTCGTATGCGAGTAAGCGGCAGGGTTCAAGAGCGCCCCGGCTACATCGCCGATCCCGCCGTGCAGGAGCTCGATGATGGCGCCCTCTCTCGCCGTCTGATGGATCTCTATCTCGAGGTCCAGCTCGGCGGCTTCCTTCGCAAGCAGCTCGTTTATCTCGGTCAGAGTGGTGGTGCCGTAAACGGACAGCTCGCGCGAGCCCAATAGGTTCAGGTTGGGTCCGTGGATCACCAAAGCTTTCATTCAGCCATCCTCTTCAACGCTCGTTCGATCTCATCCATCCCCACCGGCACGCCGGCCCTGGGCTGCGCGAGCCCCTCCAACAAGACGAAGCGAACACCGCCTTCGTACTTCTTGTCTCGGGTCAATGCACCCTGCAGCGCCTCCAACTCCAAAGAGGCGCGAACCGGAAGCCCGACTGCTTCAAGGGTTGTCCGATGAAGGGTCACAGCCTCCTCATCGATCCGGCCCGAGTCCTCGGCGATGTAGGCCGCCGCCATCATACCGAGGGCGATCGCCTCGCCGTGGCGAAGGCGTCCTCCGTGGAGGTGTTCGATCGCGTGGCCAAGCGTGTGACCGTAGTTCAGCCACGCCCGTTTCCCTTGCTCCCGTTCGTCGGCGGAGACGATCTCGGCCTTTATCCCGGCGGATCTGGTGACGATCGTCCTGAGCACCTTCTGCTCGCGGTTGAAGATCTCGTCCGCGCGTTCGGCAACGAGCCTCAAGAGATCTGGGGCCGCGATCAGGCCGTACTTCACGACCTCTGCGAGCCCGCTGCGAAGCTCTGCCTCCGGGAGCGAACGGAGAGTCTTTGTATCGCAGAAGACCGCCAATGGCTGATGCCAGGTCCCGGCCAGGTTCTTCCCCGCGTCGAGGTTCACAGCGGTTTTCCCACCGATAGCGGCGTCCACCTGCGCGAGCAATGACGTGGGGACCTGGATCAACCTCAAGCCGCGCGCGTACGTGGATGCGACGAAGCCGGCAAGATCCCCAATGACGCCGCCGCCGAATGCGATCAC
>JAXDJL010000150.1:0-5966 GCA_034665685.1 Actinomycetota bacterium
ACGTCGGCGGCACCGCTTCGTTCGGAGCCTCTTCGGAGATCGTCCAGCTGTCGCCCTGCTGGGTCCAGAACTTCCCCGGATCCTTCCTGAAGGTGATCCCCGGGCAGTGGACCGAGGTCGACCGCTAGCCCAGTAGCACCCCTAAGCGTCTCTCCCGACCACCGCTCGTCAGTCGTTGCCCCTACGGCGCGAACGGCCTCAGAAGCGGTCCCACGCCCCCTAAAGGCGACTGATGCTGGCTACCGTCCCGCGCGGCCTATATATTCCTTCCCGAGCGGTCTCCTGGCCTTCCCCACCGGCTGCCGCTTGGGCGTTAATTACACAGGTGGAAGACTAAAGTTGAGCACTTCCGTGGTCGACGCCTACGCTTGACGCCTATTGTTAACGGTTGTTGAATAAGAAGCCCTCTGAGGTGAGGGAACGGGGAGCCCGCAAGGGCGCATGGAAAGGCCTACGAATGTCTGAGCGGGACTTCGGGGAACCTCTCCTCACGGTGGGGGAAGTCGCCGGCGTAATGCGCGTGTCCAACATGACCGTGTATCGCCTTATCAAATCCGGGCAACTAGCCGCGATCCGCGTGGGAAAGAACTATCGGATCCGTAGGTCCGACATCGATCGTTACCTCACCGAGCGAACCGTCTGGGTGGAGGACAACTGATGCCTTTCGGGCCCTCATCGCCCGTGGGGCTGGACATAGGTACCAGCGCTGTCAGGGCGGCTCAGGTGAACACCGTGCGCGGCAGCCCGTCGCTCATCTCCTTCGGCCAGGTCCCGCTTCCCGCGGGCGCCGTCGTCGATGGAGAGATCCGTGACGCGGGAGCGGTATCGCAGGCCATCTCTCAGCTGTGGAAGCGAGCGAAGATCCGCAACAAGCGCGCCGTTATCGGTGTGGCGAATCAGCGCGTCGTGGTTCGGCAGATGGACCTGCCGTACCTCGAGGAGAAGGACTTCCGCAGCGCGCTCCGCTTCCAGGTGGCGGATCACATCCCAATGCCCGTCGAAGACGCGGAGCTCGACTTCCAGATCATCGAGGACTACACCACGGAAGACCAGCAGCACATGATGCGAGTCCTCCTCGTGGCTGCCGCGACCGACATGGTCGAGACCTTCGTGAGCGCGGTAGCGGATGCCGGACTCGAACCCGTCGGCGTCGATCTCACCCCCTTCGCCGTCGCGCGGGCGGTTAGCCCTGCGGCTCGAGAGGAATCGGGTGTCGCCGGCGCGGAAGCCGTGATCGACGTTGGGGCCGGAGTAACGAACATCATCGTCCACCTCAACGGCGAACCTCGTTTCGTCCGGATCCTTCTCATCGGAGGGGACGACATCACGACGGCGATCGCCACAGAGATGGATATCGAGTTCGACGAGGCCGAGGCGCTGAAACTGGACCTCGGGCGCGGCGTTGGATCGGCTGAGGCGTCGAGGGTGCTTTCCACTCGCGTGGGCGCGCTCGTGAATGAGATCCGAGGGTCGATCGACTACTACAGCTCCCAAGAAGATGCGGGTCTGGTCTCGTCCGTGATCGTGACGGGAGGTGGATCGCTCACCTCCGGTCTCGTTCCCACGCTGGAGGAGGTCCTGGGGATCGCGGTCCAGCGCGGCACGCCGATGGCGCAGATGAACGTCGGGCGGTCCGGACTCACCGAGGAGCAGGTAGCGCAGGTTGAGCCGGTGTCTTCGGCGGCTCTCGGTCTGGCCCTGGGGAAACAGCGATGATGCGCCAGGTCGATCTACTTCCCGAGAGGTATCTACGGCGTCGCCGCGAGCGGCGCAACATCGCGTTCATCGGCCTGGCCGGCTTCCTCGTGCTCCTTCTCCTCATCGGCTACTGGGTCCTCCTCGGTTCGCGGGTCAACGATGAGGAGAGCAAGCTCGCGGACGCGCAGGCTCGAAACGCCGCCCTGCAGTCCGAGATCGCCAAGCTTCAGGTGTTCGCCGATCTCGAGGCCGAGGTCCAAGCGAAGCGTGCGGCTCTCGTTACGGTGATGACGGGGGATCTCAACTGGCCCGCGCTGATGACCGAGCTCGCGATGGTCATCCCGGGCGAGGTGTGGTTGGAGCAACTGAACGCATCCGCAGGCGCGACCGAGGGTTCGGCCCCCGCTCCGACCGAGGCGAACCCGATCCCGCTTACCAGCAAGACGTCGACCGGCCGCATCCAGTTCCAAGGCAAGTCGTTGTCCATGCCCGGCGTTGCGAAGTGGCTGGTCCGGCTTGGCGGCGTCAAGAAGTTCGACGCGATCTGGCTCTCCAGCGCGATCGCCGCGGATGCGACGGACACGTTGCCCGCCATCATCACGTTCGACAACACGATCCAGCTCGGCATCAAGGCGCTCAGCAACCGGTTCATCGAAGGAGATGAGCTGCCATGAGCGGACGCACGCGCTTGATCCTGGCCGGAGTGGCGGCGCTACTCGTTGTGCTGCTGTTCTACATGTTCGCGATACGACCTCGCAACGCGGAGTTGAGCGACCTCAAGGCCCAGGTCGAACAGGAGAACGCCAAGACCGCTCAGCTCAACCTGCAGCTGGATCACCTGCGCGAGCTCCAGGACAACGCGCCGCAGGCCCAAGCCGAGCTCACGAGGATCCAGCAGTACGTGCCTAAAGACGCCAACATGGAGAACTTCATCTTCCAGGTCAACGCGGCCGGAGCCGAGTCCGGCGTCATCGTTACCGGGATCACGCCGACGCTTCCGAAGGCCCCGCCCGAGGGCGCCGCGGTCGCACAGGTACAGGTCCAGATCGGCGCTCGCGGAGGTTACTTCGCCATCCAGGACTTCATCCGCCGGCTCTACACGCTGAAGCGGGCGCTGAGGATCGACACCCTTCAACTCGCCGCGGTTCTGAACGAGACGACCGGCGCGACCTTGGAGAACCTGACGATCTCGGCGCGCATCTTCTACGAGCTCCCGGAGGCCGCAGCCGTTCCGCCCGTCGCCGGCGTCCCTGCACCCGGTGCAACCCCAGCCGCTACATCGACCCCGGTTCCTTAGGAGAGATATATGGCAACGGTTGAAGAAGAGATAGTCGAGCGGAGGAACATCACGCCCCAGCAGCTGGCGATCATCGTCGGCGGGCTGGTGCTCGTCCTCCTCTTGGTCTATCTCTTCGTGCTCCGAGGCGGAGGCGACGAGGCGAACACCGTCGCGACCGCGCCCCTCCCGGAGGTGACCGCGGAGCCGACCCCGGCCGAGCAGCCGGATGGCGGTGCGGGGAACGGAGGCGGGAAGGGACCCGTGGAGACGTTCGAGGTCTTCGCCCCACGCGACCCCTTCAAGCCGCTGATCACCGAGGGCGGCACCGGTGGCACGGGGGGGACCGGTGGCACGGGCGGAACGGGAGGCACCGGTGGGACCGGTGGGACCGGTGGCACGGGCGGAACGGGAGGCACGGGCGGAACCGGCGGAACGGGCGGCCAGAACGTTCAGGGCCACACCGTTCGACTGATCGACATCATCCGCGAGGACGACGGCGTGCGGGCCCAGATCCAGGTCGACTCCACGGTCTACACGGTCGACGAGGGCGAGACGTTCGCCTCGAACTTCAAGCTTCTGTCGGTGTCCGGTCAGTGCGCGTCGATGCTCTTCGGGGACGACCAGTTCAGCCTCTGTGAGGGCGAAGAGATCCTGAAGTAGACCCGCGCCTTCAGTCTCCGGACGGAGAAGGCTGCGAAGCCGTCCCGCTCTGCTGGAAAGGCCACGAAGCCGTCCCCCCTCGACTGGATGCGACACTAAGAAGATGTCACGGCTCCGCTACCTAACCGCAGGCGAATCCCACGGGAAGGCCCTCGTCGGCATCCTGGAGGGTCTCCCCGCGGGGATACCCGTGACGGTGAAAAGCATCGAGGACGAGCTCGCTCGCCGGCGCCACGGTCATGGGCGCGGCCCCCGGATGAAGATCGAACGGGATGCCCTCGAGATCGTGGCGGGCGTTCGGTCCGGGGCCACGCTCGGTTCCCCTGTGGGGGTGCTGATCCACAACTCGGAGTGGGCCAAGTGGGCCCACGTCATGCCGGTAGAAGGTGCTTCCTCGGGGCGCGACCTCACGAAACCCCGGCCGGGTCATGCCGACCTCCCGGGGATGCTCAAGTACGAGTTCGACGACGCTCGCAACGTCTTGGAACGAGCCAGCGCGCGCGAGACCGCAGCGCGGGTGGCGATGGCGACTTTCGCCAAAGCTCTTCTGTCGCACCTCGGCGTCGACGTCATCTCGCACGTTGTGTCGATCGGAGACGTCCTGACACCGGACGGCATGCCGAGACCCGAAGCATCAGACCTCGAGGCGATCGATGCCTCACCGGTCAGGTGCTGGGACGAGGAAGCGGGGGAACGTATGCGCTCTGCGATCGACGCGGCCGCAGAGGAGGGTGATTCCTTAGGCGGAGTGGTCGAGATCCTCGCGTTCGGTCTACCGCCGGGTGTCGGCTCGCACGTTCATTGGGATCGCAAGTTGGACGGGAGGCTCGCGGGGGCGTTGATGGCCGTGCCGGCGATAAAGGGGGTCGAGATCGGCGACGGGTTCGAGATGGCAACGCGACGCGGCTCCGAGGCTCACGACGAGATCGAACGGGGACTGGAGCGCGCCACGAACCGCGCCGGCGGCACCGAGGGGGGCATGACGATGGGCGGCACGCTGCGCATGCGCGCGGCGATGAAGCCGCTGTCCACATTGAAGAAGCGATTAAAGACCGTCGACATGGCTTCCGGGGAGGCGGCCGAAGCGTTCCAGGAGCGCACCGATACCTGCGCTGTGCCCGCGGCGGGGGTCGTGTGCGAGGCAGTGGTGGCCCTGGTTCTTGCCGATGCCTTCCTCGAGATGTTCGGTGGCGACACGCTGAACGACCTCGTCAGATCGGTCGATGCCTACAAGGATCGGATCCGGCGCCGCTCCGCACCATGATCGCTCTAGTCGGCTTCATGGGGGCCGGTAAATCCACGGTGGGCCGAGTGCTCGCGGAGCGGATGGACCTCCCCTTCATCGATGCCGACGAGGTCATCGAGAGCCGGGCCGGCAAGCCCATCGCAGCCATCTTCGAGGACGACGGGGAGGACGTCTTCCGTCGACTCGAAGCAGATGTTGTGCAGCAGGCCCTCACCGGGGGGGACGTGGTGATCGCCCTGGGGGGAGGCGCCCTCGGCGACGAGAACACGCGCGAGGCTCTCGCCGGCGCGATGGTCGTGTACCTCGATGTGGATCTCGAGGAGGCGTTGAAGCGGGTGGGCGACGACGCGCGCCGACCGAAGCTGGGGAGCGTGGACCTGAAGGCTCTTCTCTCCGAACGGGTGCCCACGTACCGGGCGGTCGCGGACGCGATCGTGACCACGACGGGCAGACCTCTCGAGGAGATCGCCGACGAGGTGGTCGTCGTTGTGGGAGAACAACAAGACGGAGCCAGGGACGGAAAAGTGCGTGTGGAGCTGGGGGATCGCTCTTACGACGTAACCATCGGCAGTGCGTTGTCCGGACGGATCGCGTCGTACCTGCCCCCCGAGGCCGAAGAGATAGCCGTGATCACGCATCCGACCCTCGAGGCTCTGGCCGCACCACTTATCGGCGCTTTGCAGAGCGCGGGACGGTCGGTGCACGTCATCACGGTCCCCGAAGGCGAGACCTCCAAATCATGGGCGCAGGCCGCCGGGCTCCTCGATCGCATGGCCTCGATCCCGCTTCACCGCAAGGACGTCGTGATCGCATTCGGCGGCGGCGTCGTTGGGGACCTTGCCGGCTTCGTCGCATCCACGTACGCGCGGGGCTTGAGCTTGATCCAAGTCCCAACCTCATTGCTCGCGCAGGTGGACGCCGCGATCGGTGGGAAGACCGCGGTGAACCTCGAGGCGGGGAAGAACCTGGCCGGGACCTGGCACCAGCCGTTGGCGGTCTTCTGCGACACAAAGACTCTCCGTTCGCTCCCGGAGGCAGAGCTTCGCAGCGGGCTCGCAGAGGTCGTGAAGTACGGCCTGATCG